>LVBO01000177.1 GCA_001604435.1 Synergistales bacterium Syner_01 | reverse complement strand
GAGCTCGCGGAGATTTTCGGGTGTGTCCCGAGCCAGATTAATTATGTCCTCCGAAGTCGATTTACACCCGAGCGAGGGTTTATTGTGGAGAGCCAGAGGGGCGGTCATGGGTATATTCGAATAGTCCGTTTATGCTACGATATACCGGAAGAGAAGATAAACCATATCGAGGAAATAGTCGGAGATTCCATTTCCGAGCAGGAAGCCCGGCGTATTCTTGCTTCGCTTCAAGAGCGAGGAATGATTGATTCGAGAGAAAGACTCCTTATCGAAGTGGCGTTGCGTCACACCGACGAACTGGGGAGCACCGAGTTCGATATCTCTCCCTACAAAAGAGGCGCCCTGGCGGCGGAATTGCTTAAGCGTATGCTTCGAAGTCTCGCTTTGGCCTGATGGCAGGATGAGAACGACCCTTCGGGGTCAAGTAAAGGATGGTTCGGAATGTGGCATTTTTTCACGGAACGCGGCAGGAAAGTGGTGCAACTGGCACACAGAGAGGCTCTCCGTCTTGGACATGACGTTGTGGGAACAGAACATGTTTTACTTGCCATACTCTCTGAAGGGGAAGGGGCGGGGGTACAAACCCTTGAAGCTCTTGGAGTGAATCTTGCCGAGCTGCGCTCTCGAATTGAAAGTACCGTCGGCAAATCCCATCCGATATTAAAACCGGTGGATTTGCCTTTGAGTCCTCGGGCGAAGAGAGTTTTTGATCTTTCCGTCCGTGAAGCGCGGAATATGGGCGTGAACTATGTCGGCACGGAGCATATCCTTCTCGGTATCCTCGCGGAAGGAGAGAGCGCGGCTGCCCGCGTTCTACTCGGGCTCGGCATCGATCATGCGATTATGGCAAAAGAGATCATGCGTTTTCTCGAAGGGGAAAACGGTTCCGGCAAAGGAACGGAGACTTCCGCGGACAACCGCCGGAAGAGCGGACGTTCGAAAACACCGACACTGGATCAACTTGCATTGGATCTCAGTGAACGGAGCCGGAACGGCGAACTTGACCCCGTTATCGGAAGAAACAAGGAAATTCGAAGAATTGTCCAGATACTCTCCCGAAGGACAAAAAACAACCCTGTGCTTATCGGAGAACCCGGAGTTGGAAAAACCGCGATCGTCGAGGGATTGGCGCAAAAAATCATGGAGGGAGATATCCCCGAGCTTCTGAAAGATAAAAAGGTGATGCAGCTCAACATGGGGAATCTCGTTGCGGGAACGAAATACAGGGGAGAGTTCGAGGAGCGCATGCGCAAGCTGGTTAAGGAACTCTCCGAAGGACGCGACGTTATTCTCTTCATCGACGAAATTCACACTATTGTCGGCGCCGGAGGCGCCGAAGGCGCGGTGGATGCGGCGAACATTCTGAAACCGAGCCTTTCCAGAGGGGAATTCCAGGTTATCGGAGCCACCACCTTGGAAGAGTACCGCAAGCATATCGAGAAAGACGCCGCACTCGAAAGGCGTTTCCAGCCGGTATATGTTCAGGAGCCGTCCGTGGACGACTCCATTCGTATTCTGGAAGGACTCAGAGACAGGTATGAATCGCACCATAAGGCCAGGATACAGGATGACGCCCTGGAAGCCGCCGCTCGTCTTTCCGCCCGCTATATTATGGACAGACGTCTTCCCGATAAAGGGATCGACCTTATCGACGAAGCCGCGGCCAGGGCGAGGATCAGAACTATGGAGCCCCCCGAAGAACTGAAGGAGCTCGAACAGCGTCTTGAAGAAATTCGAAAAGAGAAGGAAGCCGCCGTAGACGGCCAGGAGTTTGAACAGGCTGCGAAACTGCGCGACGCCGAGCGCCTGCTTTTCGAAAAGCTTGAAGAGAAGCGGAAAAATTGGAGGTCCGGGAGAAACGACTCTCAGCCGGTGATTACCGGTGAGGATATTGCGGATGTTGTTGCGGAATGGACCGGTATCCCGGTGTTTCAAATCACCGGGGAAGAGTCTTTGCGCCTTCTTGGAATGGAGCGCGAGATCGAAAAGAGGCTCGTAGGGCAGAGCGAGGCCGTCGCGTCGGTTGCAAAGGCTATCAGGCGCGCGAGGAGCGGCCTGAAGGACCCGAAGCGACCAATAGGGAGCTTTTTGCTGCTTGGACCTACAGGAGTGGGCAAGACCGAGCTGGCGAGACGACTGGCTTCTTTCCTCTTCGGGACGGACGATTCGATGATTCGTCTTGATATGAGCGAGTTCATGGAGAAACATGAAGTGTCGAAGCTCATAGGCGCGCCTCCCGGATATGTGGGGTACGAAGAAGGGGGAAAGCTCACGGAGGCCGTGCGTCGCCGCCCTTATTCGGTGGTGCTTTTCGATGAAATAGAAAAAGCGCATCCCGACATTTTCAACCTGCTTCTCCAGATACTCGAAGATGGCCGTTTGACCGACAGTCATGGTCGAACCGTGGACTTCCGCAACACCGTGATTTTGATGACCAGCAACGTCGGCGCAAGAGACGCGGCGAAGGGCTCTCCTCTCGGGTTCGCCGGATCGGGCAACGATGACCCGTTCGATTGGAGCCGCCTCAAAAGCGCTATTCTTGACGAAGTGAACCGTATTTTCCGTCCGGAATTCATCAACCGTGTCGATGAGAGCATTGTTTTCCGTCCATTAGGTCGAGAAAGTGTCGCCGCGATCGTAGACATCATGTTCGCCGATGTCTGTTCTCGATTGTCGGGCCAGGGAGTGGAGCTGACTGTTGCGGATGAAGTGAAGGACCTGGTGCGCGAGAAAGGGTATCAGCCCAAGTTCGGCGCCCGTCCTCTCAGAAGGACGATACAGTCGCTCGTCGAAGATCCCCTTGCCGATTTTCTTCTGGAAAACGGCGCTTCGAAGGGGTTGCACGTAGGGGCGGCTGTTTCCGAGGGGCATGTTTCTTTCAGCTTCGTTCCCGCGGCGGCGGAAGTTCCCTTGGAGGAGGATGTGCGTGAGACTGTGCATCAGTAGTTCCCCGGTTGTCTTCGGGCGCCTGAAAGGAGGCTGTCATGGACGGTTCGTCGCTTTGGTTCTATTTTCTGCTCTTTTTTGTTGTCTTTCCCTATTTGAAGCAGCAGTCGCTTCGATGGAGGCGTTTCACTTCGCTTAAAAATTGTGAGAAGAGGCGCCGTTCCCGTATTATCACTTTGATTCACCGCCAGGAGAGCATGGGGTTCTGGGGGATGTTCTCCAGAAACTTCATCAACATCGAGGACTCCGAAGAGGTTCTTCGCGCTATACGTTTAACCTCCGACGATACTCCTATAGACCTTATCATCCATACCCCCGGAGGTCTTCTCCTGGCGGCGGAACAGATTGCCCGCGCTTTGAAGAATCATCCGGCAAAGGTTACCGTTATTGTTCCGCATTACGCCATGTCGGGGGGCACTCTTATCGCTCTTGCCGCCGACGAAATTTTGATGGACCGGCACGCGGTTCTCGGTCCTGTGGATCCTCAGATAGGCCAGTACCCTGCGGCCTCCATCCTGAAAGCTGTGGAAGAGAAACCCGTCAGCGAGGTTGACGACAATACGCTGATTCTTGCGGATATTTCCAGAAAGGCCCTCCGCCAGACGAAAAGCTTTGTTTTCGAGCTTCTGAACGAAAGAATGGGAGAGGAAAAAGGGATGGCGCTCGCGGAGGCGCTCACCGAAGGCAGATGGACTCATGACTACCCGATAGGAGTCGACGAAGCGACATCTCTCGGACTTCCGGTTGTGCTCGATGATTACGACTCCTTCTGCAACATTATGGGGTTGTATCATCAGTCCGTGACGGAGAGACCGTCCGTCCAGTATATTCCCGTCCCGTATCCCGGGCGTCCTTCCGGAAATTGAAAGGCCGGTGCGAAAAATGAGAAAGTCCGGAAAGTGGCGTTCGAGTTTTCTTTTTCTCCTTCTTCTTTCTTTCGTAGGCGCTCAGCCGCTCGCCGCATTTGCAGCGGTCGGGAAAGAAATCGTGCTTACTGTCGACGACGAGAGGGTTTCAGTTGATGAGATTTTCTATCTTTTAGGTCTTCAGTCCGGAGCCGGCACGACGGCCGGTCCTCTGCTTGCCGCTCGGATGACCCCGACGGAGAGAGATGCGTTTCTTGAACAAGTCGCCCGAGCGATTCTTTTCTCGAAGGGGGCGATTATCCGAGGGTTGCATCTCGACCCGGGAGTTTCGGCCCGTATCCGTTGGAATCGCATCAATACGCTTGCCGAGGCGTATATCGGCAGCATGGCCCCTTCGCTCTCCTTCGACGAGAAGGCTTTGCGAATTCATTTCGAAAACAACCGGCAAAAATACCGCCAGGAAGAAACTGTTCGAGTCAGGCATATATTTACCACGGAAGAGGGGAATGCTCGAACGGCGCTTCTTCGGATTCTCTCGGGAGAGGCATTTGCGGAGGTTGCGTCCTCGCTCAGCGTTGAGTACACCACCGCCGAAACAGGCGGAGATATGGGATGGGTTTCACGAGGATCGCTCCCGGAGAACTTGGAAGAAGCTGTATTCTCGGCTCCGTTACAGTCGGTGCTCGGCCCGGTGAAGACGAAATACGGGTATCATGTTTTCGAGGTGCTTGAACGCAGGCATGCCCGGCCGCTCTCATTCGAGGAGGTTCGCGATAGAGTCCGCGCCGAACTCGTCGAACATGTAATGGTTTCCGAGGCGGCTTCACTGAAAAAGCGCTTCCCCGTTCTTTCCGTACCTTCAGCACTCGAAAAAACACTTTCGCGTTGATATTTTCCTCTCTGATACATGGTGCGATACACAAGGTGCGGAGCCTGTCCGCACCTTTTTTTATTCTCTTGCCCGTGCGAAACTCATGGACAGAAGAAGATAATCTCATATAATAAAGATCGAGCGTCTTCTCGCAAAGGCGTTATCCCGCTTTTCCGGAAAGGATGGATTGTTTATGGAAAAAACAACGGCAAAAATACCAACATTCGGCCAGGCACTTTTCGTGCTTCTTGTGGATGCCGCCATTATCAGTTATGGTGTGCTCGATATTCATTTCGAGTCGGGGGCTGTTTTCGGCCTCGCACTCTCCGCGCATATTCCACTCTTCCTTGCTGCGGTTTTTACCGCTGTAATGGGAGCGATATTCGTCGGCAAACCTTGGCGTGAAGTTGAGGAAGGAATGATCAACGGCATTACGGTCGCGCTGCAAGCAGTCCTTATTTTGCTGGCCGTCGGAGGACTCGTCGGAGCCTGGATTTTGAGCGGCGTTGTACCTACGCTCATTTATTTCGGTTTGAATCTTTTGACGCCTCAGTACTTTCTTCTGGCATCTCTTCTGATCTGCGCCATTGTCTCTCTTTCCACGGGAAGTTCCTGGAGCACCAGCGGAACTGTGGGAATTGCGCTCATGGGAATAGGCGCCGGGCTCGGTGTACCGGCTCCGGTGACTGCGGGTTTTGTCATCTCAGGCGCCTACTTCGGCGATAAAATTTCTCCTCTCTCGGATACAACGAATCTTGCTCCCGCAGTTGCCGGATCGGACCTCTTCAGTCATATAAGGGCAATGCTCTGGACCACCGGTCCCACCCTGATCATCGTTGCCGCTATCGCGTACTACATGGGCGCGGGGTATGCAGGCGGAGAGATGGATGCCTCCAGGATTTCGATCATCCAGCAGATGATGTCCGCGGAGTTCTCCATCTCCATGTATGGATTCCTTCCGCCGCTTCTCGTTCTCGTTCTTGCGGCGATGAAAGTTCCCGCTATTCCGGGCATCGTTGCCGGCATGCTTCTGGCGTCCATCATGGCGCTTTTCCAAGGAATCGGCATTCCCGATGTTATGGGCGCTCTGTACTCCGGATACTCGCCCTCCATGATCGCCGAGGTGGCGGAAGCCGGGGATATTTCCTCCGTGAACGAACTGCTTAAGGGGGCGGCCGTCTTCTCCGCGGATGCGTTCGAATCCGTCAAGGAAGTTGCAGGCATGCTCAACGGCCTCCTTGAACGCGGCGGGCTGACCGGAATGCTCGAAACAGTGGCACTTATCCTTGTGGCTTTGGTGCTTGGCGGTATCATGGAGACGTGCGGTTTCCTAGAAGTGCTTCTGGCTCGCCTCATGCAGAGCGTGAAATCCGTGTTCGGTCTTGTCGCATCCGTTCTCGTCTCGTGCGTTTTTACCAATATGTTCCTCGGTGACCAGTATCTTTCGCTTGTCATGCCCGGACGCATGTTCCGGCCCGCCTTTGGCAAGTTCGAGCAGAACGGAAGAAAACTCGACCCCAGACTTCTCTCAAGATCGCTAGAGGATTCCGGAACGCTCACCTCGGTACTCGTGCCGTGGAATACGTGCGGCGCCTATAACAGCAGCGTGCTCGGCGTTCCTACTCTTTCGTATCTTCCCTACGCTTTCCTTAACTACCTGAATCCTCTCGTGGCTCTGTTGATGACCAGGCTCGGAATCGGAATACCCTGGATCGAGCCGGGGGAAAAGAAGGCTCGATAGGCGTGGACAACGTGCTTCGGGGGAGCGGAACTCATTTCCCCCGCTGGATGCGGTGGAGCGGAATGGGGATGGGAATTTTTCTTCTGGCTGATGGAATGCGCCGTCTCTTCGTCGGCGGAGGCGACCTTTCGGGGGTTTTTGCCTATCTCCTGGTCGGTACGGCGTGCATCTACATCGCCGGATACGAAAAGAAGGTTTTCCTCTCGGAGAAGGGGTTTGAGAGAGAGACGCTTTTCTGGGGACGGGGCCGCAAAGAACAGGTCTCCTGGAATGATATGGAGGAAGTGATTCTCCTTCCTTCGGGCAAAGGTACCGCCGTTCTTTTCCCCTTGAAACAGAGAGGATGGAGAGCCTTTTTCCCCGGAGTCCGCGAGGATGAAATGAGAAAATTCGTAGCCCGTTTCAGAGAAGACCTTCCTGTTCGCCTAGGGAGCGGTTCATAAGCAATTTCGCGTGTACAGTGCGGAGGAGGGGACTTCACGTCTCCTTCATTTTTCCACTTTCGATGAAAGGATAGATTTTATGGCTCGGCAGAATAGAATACAACAGGCGTTGGCGCTGGGACAAAGCATGTGGTGCGACTTTCTGAGCAGGGACCTGCTTCATTCCGGTGGCCTTGACAGAATGATCGAACTAGGGGTCCGGGGAGTAACAACGAACCCGTCTATTTTCGAAAATGCGATTGCCAGAACATCGGATTACGACACCGATGTTCAAGCGATGGTGCATGAAAAGAAGACCGTCGAAGAGATCTATACGGCGTTGACCATCGCCGACGTACAGGAGGGGGCCGATCGTTTCCTCCCGCTTTACGAGGCAAGCTGCGGGGGCGATGGTTTTGTAAGCCTCGAGGTGAACCCTTTGCTCTGTCACGATGAAGAAGGCACTGTCGAAGAAGCCTTGCGTCTTTTCGAACAGCTCGACAGAAAGAACGTCATGATCAAGATACCGGCGACTCCTGCCGGTATGGGCGCGATTCACCGCTGTATTGCTCTTGGCGTCAATATCAACGCCACGCTCATCTTCTCGCGCGCTCAGTACCAACGGGTTGCCGAGGCGTGGATTTCAGGTCTTGAAGAAAGAGCCGCATCGGGAAAGTCTGTACAGGGCATCGCGTCGGTAGCCTCTCTCTTTGTCAGTCGCGTCGACACCGCAGTGGACAAACTTCTCGAAAAAACGGACGGAAAGGAGCTCGCCGGCAGGATCGCAGTCGATAACGCCCGCGCCGCATATTCCGACTTTGAAGAGATAGCTGCATCCGCACGCTGGAAAACACTTGCGGAAAAGGGGGCTTTACTTCAGCGACCGCTTTGGGCCAGTACGGGAACAAAAAATCCCGCCTTTTCGCCGACGCTGTACGTTGATTCGCTCATTGGCCCTCATACTGTCAATACGCTGCCTCCGGCTACTCTTGAAGCTTTTCTCTCGAGCGGAGAGGTCGCGTTGACGGTTACGTCCGATACGGGAGGCGGAGCGGCGAGAATAGCCCGTCTTCCGTCTTTCGGCATCGACCTGGATTCTGTTATGGATACGTTGTTGCAAGAGGGACTCTCGGCTTTTGAAAAGGCGTACCGGACTCTATTGGAGGAGATCGGTAAAAAAGGAAATCTTCTTTCTTTCAAATAGGCTGTTGACATATTCGACGGTGCTCCTTATAATACTCCCGTTTGCGCATACGGGGCTATAGCTCAGTTGGGAGAGCGCTTGAATGGCATTCAAGAGGTCAGGGGTTCGAATCCCCTTAGCTCCACCATTTACGCAGGATCAGGCCGTCCGGTGAGATCGGACGGCCATTTTTCTTCCCTTTGATTAAAAATACACTCAGAAAGAGGAGGAAAACAATGTCACCGAAAGGGTTCCATTTTATTGTGGAAGCATCAGGGTGCGGACCGATTATTTCTCAGGTGGACAGGCTGCAGGAGATACTTGTCGAAGCCGCAAAACGTGCGAACACTCAGGTCTGGTCGGTCTCCTTTCATCGATTTCCTCCCGACGGCGTGAGCGGTGTTGTCGTCATCAGCGAATCGCATCTCTCTATTCATACATGGCCCGAAGTCGGCTATATGGCGCTGGATATCTACACGTGCGGCGAGGAGAGCAAACCGCAGATCGCCGTCGATTATGTGCTTGAACAGATCGGCGCGAAGCACACGCATATCACGGAAATTACCCGCGGTCTCGACGACGGCGATATGGAGTATTACCATTCCTTCGTTACATGGCAGGAGGTTCTCCGGCGCAACGGAACCAACTAAAAGAAAGACCCCGTGGAAACCTTCGGGTTTGTGCGGGGTCTTTTTCTGTATACTCACGCAGTGTAGCATGCATCGTTGAAAATATCCGGTGTCTATGTTACCTTATCATAGACGTCTTTAAAAAATGTCCGCTATCGGGTCGTCATGCAAGGATTGTGCTGCAAATGTTCGTCCCTGCGCCTCGACAGGCCGAAAAATCTTCCCGGAAGAGAAGGAAGACAAGAGAATTCATTAGGAGGAAACCCCGGTGAACGAGAAAATACGTTCGTTAACAAAAAAACACGAAGAGAAGATGCTGGGGCTCCGCCGCCGCATTCACAAGCTTCCTGAATTGAGCGGCGAGGAGCGCGAAACAGCCGCGCTGGTGGCGACCGTCCTAGAGGAACATGGAATCGAGGTGCGGACAGGTGTTGGCGGGTACGGTGTTGTCGGCGTGCTTCGGGGAAGCGTTGAAGGTCCCTGCGTCGCTCTTAGGGCGGATATGGACGCTCTTCCCATGGAGGAGAAGACGGGACTTCCCTGGGCGTCGGAACTAAAGGGGGTTATGCATGCGTGCGGGCATGACGCGCACACCGCGATGCTGTTAGGAGCGATGTGCGTGCTTTCCGAGATGAAGAGCGAGCTTGCCGGAACTGTCAAGTGCATCTTTCAGCCCGCCGAGGAGGCCAATCCGGTCGGAGGGGCACCGGCGATGATCCAGCAAGGAGCTCTCAAAACGCCCGATGTCGAGGCTATTTTCGGCATGCATGTGTGGCCTTCTCTTGTCACGGGGACGCTTGGTACACGTTCCGGGGCGCTTATGGGAGCTTCGGATCGCCTCTTTCTGACTGTACGAGGGAAGGGCGCTCATGGCTCGGAACCGGAGAACGGAGTGGACGCCATCTCCATAGCGGCTCAGATACTCACCGCTTTGCAGACGATCGTTTCACGCAACGTAAGCCCTCTTGATGCGGCTGTTGTAAGCATCGGCACAATCAAGGGCGGAAACAGGTACAATGTGATAGCGGACGAGGTCGTTCTTGAGGGGACCGTGAGAACGATCAACCCGGAAACGCAGGAGAAGATGCCCGGACGCATAGAAGCGATCGTCCGCGGTATCGCGAGAGGAATGGGTGGGGATTGCGATATGGAGTACGTAAAGGGCTACCCCCCCCTTATGAACGATCCCGAGCTTGCCAAGACCGCTTTTTCCGTTTTGAAAAAGGTTGTCGGTGAAGAAAAGATTGTGCATGTAGAGAAGCCCGCCCTTGGGGGAGAAGACTTCGCATTCTTCAGCAGAGAGATTCCCGCGCTCTTTCTCTGGCTGGGGTGTAGACCGGAAGGAGTGCCCAAGGAGGAAATGCCTCCTCTTCATAACAACAGGTTTCTTCCGGATGAAAAAGCGCTTTCTCTTGGGGTGGAAACGCTTGTTTCCTGCGCCCTCGAATATCTGGAAGGGCGGAAAGGAGCGTGAGAACAACGATGGACAACGCGATGGAGCAGCGGCTCATTCAATTGAGAAGAGAGTTTCACGCACATGCCGAGACTGGCTGGACGGAGTTCTGGACGACCGCGAAAATCGCAGGAGTTTTAAAAAGCCTGGGGTTTCGGGTTTCCGTTGGTAAGGAAATTCTCGACTTGGAATCCGTTATGGGACGCCCGCCGAAAGATGAGATAGCGAACTATATTGAGCGTGCTGTACATCAAGGAGCCGACCCGGAGTGGATCAAACGGATGGACGGGTATACAGGCGCATTGGCCGTTCTCGATACAGGGAAAAAAGGCCCGACACTCGCTTTTCGTTTCGATATCGATGCGGTGGATGTTGCGGAGGCTGCGGAAGAGAAGCACCGCCCCTTCCGCGAGGGCTTTGCATCCATGAACGAGAACGCCATGCACTCCTGCGGTCACGATGCGCATGCCGTTATCGGTCTTGGATTTGCCGAAATGCTAATGGATCGCAAGGAAGAACTCAAAGGCGTCATCAAAATCATCTTCCAACCTGCCGAAGAGGGGGTCCGCGGCGGGAAAGCCATTGCGATGAAAGGTCTTCTGGACGATGTTGACTACTTCCTCGGCGCGCATATCGGTATGGGCATTCCAACGGGAAATGTTGCTCCGGGATGTGGAGATTTCCTTTGCACAACGAAGTTCGACGCCGTATACAAGGGGAAGGCCGCGCATGCCGGAGGCGCCCCGAACGAGGGGAAAAACGCGCTTTTGGCGGCGGCATCGGCGACTTTGGCTCTTGCGGGAATCGCGCCGCACAAGGATGGGGCCACCCGCCTGAACGTCGGCGTTCTGCATGCGGGGACAGGGCGTAACGTTGTTCCCTCGAAGGCGGTGATGAAAGTAGAAACTCGCGGTTCGACTACCGCGTTGAACGAGTATATGTACGGTCGTGCGATGGAAATAGTCGAAGGAGCGGCAACTATGTACGGCGTGGAGCTCTCGGTGGCCAAGATGGGGGAGGCTGTCGACGCCTTCAGCGACGAAGAGCTCGTCGACCTTGTCGCAGAGAAGGCGCTTTCGATTCCCGGTATAGAGAAGCTCGCCCCTTCCGTCAGCCTTGGCGGCAGCGAGGATGTTTCCTGGATGATGCGCGCCGTACAGCAGCACGGCGGGAAAGCCGTCTATTTCGTACTCGGCTCCGATATTGCAGCAGGCCATCATAACGAGTTTTTTGACGTGGACGAAAAGGTCCTGAGCTACGGGGCGGCCCTTTTCGCCGATCTGGCGTTCGCCTTGTCGGAGAGATAACTTTCCAAAGAGAGGAGGGGCGTGAGGAAGTAACCTGAAGTACCCTGGTGACAAAAGGTAGAGGTAAGAGAAGATTATTTCAAGAGATATTGTCGAGGAGGGATATTGATGGAAAACAACGCGCAGCAACCTAAAAAAAGAGGGATCTTCGAGAGCTTTATCAAGGGAGTGGAAGTGGTTGGCAACTGGCTGCCGCATCCGTTCTGGCTTTTTATCTACCTTTCGCTCATCGTCGT
>LVBO01000176.1 GCA_001604435.1 Synergistales bacterium Syner_01 | reverse complement strand
GGAAAACGAACCCACCGCGTGATGAACCTGAACGACACGCTCAAGCGGGTGCTCGCTTTATTGGGGAAAAACTTCGAACGGTACTACATGGACGCCGACTCAGCGAACGCATATGGATAAATACAAAAAACTCTAAATGTCAGTGCGGAATGTCGGGTAGATGATCTCGTGATAGGGGGTCCGAGCACCGGGAAAGGTTGCGTCTTCCTCGGAGAGTATCTGTCAATTCCCCCCCGAAGAACTTTTTACGGTGTTTCGCGAATGCTCGGTTTCCCTGGCTATTTCGCTCATGTTCTTGCCGTACGCTCGTTGCGCGGTCCGTATGTATTCGTATTGGTCCACCCTGAGGATCCTTTCCCTCCGGTTTCGTTGTCATGGTGTTCGTTCACGACGGCGAAGCCGCGGTCAGGTGGTCAATTTTCGGCTGTCGTTCGTTCAAAAAGTTGTCAGGTGAAGAGTGTCAAAATCACTGCAGTATCGATCTCACTGGCAATACACAAGAGAATGATCATGACGTTTCACAACAGAAGAGCGACCGTCAAAATTAAGGTCAGTATAGGACGGCCTCTTTGTACTCGGTAATCTGATCCAACTGTTGTGTTGAGGTAGTATCGGGGATTTTCTTCGGAAGAAAACAGAAGGACTGGATCTCTGATTTCACGTAGCTTCACCTGGTGCGAGTGTTTTTGTGCAGTCTATTCTTCTGTGGAGAGGGGAATTCCTCACAGGTAAAAAGAAAAAGGTTGCAAAAAAACATGTCAACCGGTATTATATTCGGGTGACATAGACAGGGGGAGTGGTGCATGAAGTACAAAGGGTGGATTCTTGCCGGTTTTTTTGCCGGTCTTACTGTTGTCGGGACGTTTCTTCGTATTCCGTTTCCGTTTGTTCCGCTGACGCTTCAGGTGTTGATCGTTCTTCTCGCCGGGTTTATGCTTGGCCCGAAATATGGAATGCTTTCGCAAGTTCTCTACCTGATTCTCGGTCTTGCCGGACTCCCTGTTTTCAGCAGTGGTGGAGGGCTCGGCTCCGTCTTCTCTCCCTCGTTCGGCTACCTTCTCTCCTACCCGGCGACAGCTTGGATCGTTGGTCGGATTTCAATGAAGGAAGACGGAGGCGTGCTCCGTTTCGCTTTGGCTGCATGTGCGGGCATAACGATGATCTATCTTCTTGGCGCCTCGGTGCTCTATCTCAATCTCAACTACCTGGCCGGAAAGAACCTCGGTGTGTATCAGGTACTGAAGATCGGCGTGCTGCCTTTTTTGCTTCCTGATCTTCTCAAGGGAGGCGTGGCTGCTCTTGTGGCCTTAAAGACCCGTCCGCTTCTGGGTTTGAGCGGAGCTGATCTTCGAAGGGCGTCGTTTCACGGAAAGCTTACAAGAGAAAAGCCGTAACGCGTCGATTTTTCCGCGACGCTCGAATTAAAAACCGCCGTCAGGGAGAGAATGTCGTCTCAACCCGGCGGCGGTTTTTTTCTTATTTTCGGGGGCTCTATCGGTTCTCTCGTTGTGGAAAGAGAAGTTGCTTCTTGTTGTGATACCGAAGAGGCGTGCAGGTGTAATTTTGCGCAATGATGTGTATGAAGTAACTGACTAAAACTGATCTTTATGTGGTTGCTCCGACTTCTTGTTCGATATGTACGCTTCGACGCTTCCTATATAGTCATTTACGCGAAACTTTCTTGCCGCCCCCTTGTCGTTCATATAGCGGACCATCCCGAAAACCGGGCGTTTCACCCAGGGTCTGTCATGAAGACCGCCGATCGCCCATGAAACGCCTGCTATACCGTTCGGGTCGCGTCCGTCCAACTCGTATCTGTCGTTGAGAGTGAGCGCGCGTTCGAATGCTTCTTCCGGCGTCTCGGTCCATTCGAGGATTTTCTTCGCCCAATACATCCTCATCCATCCATGCATCTTTCCCTTCCACACCATCTCTTTTTGCGCGGCATTCCATAGAGGGTCGGCGGTTCGGGCTTCTTCAAGCTCCGTCATACTGTAGACTCTCGGTCTGGGGTCGCCGGCGTGAGCGGCAAGCGTCTTCCGGGACCACTCGGGAAGCCCTTCGTACGTTCCGGCCATCGGCTCATAAAGGCAAAAGTTATCCGCCAGTTCGCGGCGCACGATAAGTTCGTCGAGAAAAGTGTCCCTTGCGGAGGTGGGCGGTGTTTTCATTGTCTCCAGCGCGACGCGTTGCGGAGAGAGTTGGCCGAAGTGCAACCACGGGGAAAGGTCCGAGACCGCGCACAGCGCTGGATTGTTCCTTTGAATGTCGTACTTCTGAAGTTTTTCGGACAGGAATCGTCGCATGGCGTCTCTGGCGGCGGAAGACCCTGGCGAGTGGCACGGTGTTTGCGCTTCCGCAGTGTTCGGTATGAATCGTGCGGCCGCCTCTTCGAGTGCGAGGAACGACGGAGTATCGATACCTTCCGCCGGAGGGAGCTCCGGGAACGCGGGGTATTCCTCAAGGAAAGAGTCGAGAAGAGGGCGGACCTTTTTTCGGAACGTCGCGGCGCTGTACTCCTTTTTCGGCGAGGCGTTCCACGCCGGAATCACGTTATGTCCGTCGACCTCGTAGACAGGGGAGGACACTCTTTCGAGGAATTCGCTTCTCCACGGGCGTTTTTGAGGGTAGGGATCGAAATCGACCACGACAAGCGCCGCATCGAGTTCCGCAGCGAGTGAACCGACAGTTATCCCGGGCTCGCCGTATAGCATTTTTAATAGAGTATTATATTTGCGCATTTGACGGGATGTTTCTTTCAAGCCTTTGATAAGGAAGGAGTAGTGGTTTTCCTGAGCGTGAGTGAAAGAAGGGGCGAAGCAGAAAAGACAGACGAGAGGGCGGTGAAGAGAGGAGGCTGCGTGCGCTGCTGCAAGGAGAGGCCAGTTGTCTTCCGCTCGTTGCTCGCGACTCATCCAATAGAGTACAGGCCCTCCGCCGGGTTTTCCATTGCGAAGCAGGCGTGTTCTTCGAAGAAAGGGTGCGGAGAACTGAAAGAGCATACCCTGTCTCTCCTTTCGCGTGTATTTCCCGGGAAATAAAAAGAGGAGGCGCGGGCGTGGTTCTTCGCTGCGGCCTCCTCTTTTTCATTGTGTTTCTCAGGCTATTTCCACCATGGTCACTTCGAAAGTGAGTTCTTCCCCTGCGAGACGGTGATTCCCGTCCAGTGTGATGCCTTCCTCGTCCATCTCGCTGATAAAGACATTGAGTGCGCCTCCGTCATCGGTGGCTACTCTGAGGGGGTCGCCGACGGATGGGGTGTATCCTTCCGGAAGGGCTTCACGCGAGACTCTGAAGAGCATGTCGTCTCTCTTTTCGCCGTAGGCTTCCTCGGGGGGCAGTGTGATGGTCTTCTTCTCTCCGGCGGTCATGCCTTCAACGCCCTTGTCGAAACCGGGAATCATCTGTCCTGCGCCGACGGTGAACTCCAGGGGGGCTCGTCCTTCGGATGAGTCGAAGATGTCTCCGTTTTTCAGAGTGCCCGTATAGTGGACTTTAACTTTTGAACCCTTCTTCGCTATCATTCGTTTCTCCTTTCCCCGGCCGGAACCGGAAGCGCGCACTTTCCGGATGAAAAAGCCCGATGCGCTCTCTTACTCCAGTCTATTTCATCCGGAGAAAAAAATCCACCGCCCAAGTAGAGAAAAGATGCTCTGGAAAGAGTCCGATTATGAGGTAGAATACGAATATGGCGACAGATCTTTTCCGGGGGGTGGACGAGAGATGAATATCGGCAGGGACGATTTGAGAAGCGCGGCGAAGAAGGGGATTCTTTCCGAAGAGCAGGCGGAGTCCCTATGGAATTTTCTTTCCGAGGAGATGCGCGAGGTTCCCTCCTTCCGCATGGCGCATATCCTCTACTATCTTGGAGGACTGATCGCGATCGGCGCGATGACGCTCTTCATGACGCAGGGGTGGGAGCTTTTCGGGGGATGGGGCATTTTTGCTATCTCGCTTGCCTATGCGCTTGCAGGGCTCTTCTTTCTGGCGTATTTTATGAAGAAACCGGGGCTCTCCATTCCCGCGGGTATTCTCGGTGCATTCGTAGTGGCTTTGGTCCCGCTTGCGATCTACGGCCTTCAAAACGCGCTCGGCTATTGGGATGGGGACAGAATCTATCGGGAGTATCACGTGTACATCGACTGGCGCTGGCTGTCGATGGAACTTGCGACCTTGGCGGTCGCAGTCGCTCTTTTATGGCGCTGGAAACTGCCCTTCATGGTGATGCCGGTGGCCGTGACGCTCTGGTACATGAGCATGGACCTGGCCCCCTTCCTCTTCCACAATGAAGATCTTACATGGGAGTTGCGGCGGACGGTTTCCCTCTGGTTCGGGCTGGCAGTTCTCTTCCTTTCCGTTTTCGTCGATTTTCGTACGCGTTCGCGGAAGGATTTCGCCTTTTGGCTCTACCTGTGCGGTCTCGCCGCTTTCTGGGGCGGACTCTCTCTTATGGACTCCGATAGCGAGCTGGGGAAGTTTCTCTACTTTTGCATCAACATTTTTCTTATAGCCATAGGAGCCATTCTCTCCCGAAGAGCCTTCGCCGTCTTCGGCGGGTTCGGAGCCGCGGGATATATCGGACATTTAACATGGAGAGTGTTCAGCGACAGCACAGTCTTTCCGTTTGTTCTTTCGTTTGCCGGTTTTTTTGTCATTTGGCTCGGAATACGCTGGCAGAAGAAGGAAAAACAGATTACGGCGTTTTTACGCTCCTTTCTCTCCCCCGAACTACGGAATTTCCTTGAGAGAAATGATTGACTCCCATCCGAGCGACTGACGATTCGGAGATGCGTCGTCCGCGAAGAGATCCGTGGATATCCAGAGAAGGGCCTTAATCGAAGAGGTCCTGTTGAAAAGAGGGAAAAAACGTGGAGTTTATTGTCTTTCTTGTGATCGCCGCACTTCTGGTTCGCTTTATCAAATCCTACTTCGGAGTTCCGAAACGCACCGAGACTCTGGTTCTTTCGGGTGACGCGGAGAATTTCCGAAGCGGCTCGAAAACCGCGTCGTATCAGTGGCTCGAGCCCGGGCAATCATTTATCTGCAGAGGCTATTCCGTCGAGGACGGGATGGTGTACGTAGGCGAAAGAATGCGTGATTTCACCGGCGCAAACGAAGGCTGCCTCATCAATCCGGATCTGGAGGTTGCTCCGGAGGGGACGCCCTCGTCGCCGGTGAAGGAGATTCAGCCCCGCTACGAGACGATGAGCCCGGAGCAGCGCGGAGCCTATCTGCGTTGGCTCGGAGAAGGGCGTTTCGGTCGTGCGGACCCCGCATGGCCGTTTCTCTTCCTTTACGGTATCGAGCGCCGGCTCTTTGTGGACGGACCGAGAGGGTACGTCTCCCACCAGGAGCGCAACGAGCTTGTCTCGGAAGTGCGGCGTTTGCTGCATGTCTACGGCGAACATCGTTCATTTCGCGGGTACTGCAATAATCTCCTTGCAACAGAATGGGTCCTCAAGGGCGATTACGCCGAAATCCCAGAATGGGTGGATTTCACCGATCGCTTCTGTGCCGAGACGTTCAACGCGATCATCTCGCTCTATGTTTCCCGGGATCAACCGATCCCCGGCGAAGTGGCTCTTCAGTGGCTTTTTCTGCACCCTGAACTCATTCCCGGTACGCTTTCGCGCCGCGAACCGGAGAAGTTTGAACGTCTTTTCCTCGCAGGGTACAAGGAGAAATTCGGCGACGGTATCCTTATACATAAGAACCGTTCGCCTTTGAATCTCATTTATAAAGGAGCGAATCCTTCGCTGGGGAACGGCGTAAAGTTGCCGGTCCAAGCGCTCCCGGACCCCTTTCTGCTGGCGACGCCCATTAAAAAACTCACCGTTCTTGCCGAAGAGTGCATTACGGCGATGGAGAGCGATGGAACTCTCGAATTCAAGGGGAGGGTGTTCGACACCGACGACATCGATCCCCTTGAATCTCTGGACGACGTCCACAGCGAATTCATGGCGCGCCTGGCGACGAAAATGCTCTGGCCTCGAGCGGATGTCCTTGCTGTCTGCGGTGCTCTTTCCATTGCGCCGGAGCCGTCCTTCGAGTTGCTGAACGCGTGGGGGCGCGTGGCCGGAGGACTGCCCCTGATCGACGACGGGGATCCGCTCTTCGTGGATATTCCTTTGTTGCAGGAGATGCTGCTTCGAGAGAATGCCGACGCGCAGTAGCGCGCGGCACGCTTCAAGAAAGGGTGATCTTTCCGTGCCTCTTGTGTCGAGTTTTCTTCCGGTCGCCCGAACGGATGCCGTGATCTGCATCCTCGGCAGCATGCCCGGAAGAGCGTCGCTTGAAGCGGCCCAGTACTATGCGCACCCTCGAAATTCCTTTTGGCCTCTTCTCGAGTCCGTGCTGGGGATTCCGCGCTCTGGGACGTCCTGGGAACGTGCGCTCGCGAAGGGAGCCTTGATTCGCGTATCGAACCATCCAGTATCGTCCCCAACGATTTTGCGGCTTTTTTCTCCATGCATCCATTTATAGGAACAATTTTCTTCAACGGTGCAAAAGCTGAGTCGATCTACCGCAGAGAGGTCCTCCCGACCCTCTCTGAACCGGCGCGCTCCTTAACGCTCGTCCGGCTTCCGTCCACCAGCCCGGCGCATGCGGGAATGACCTTCGAGGAGAAGAGGAAAGCGTGGGGGCGCATCGGAAGAGCACTTGAAGAAAACGCCGGGCAAGGGTACTATGAGAGACGGAGCGATTGCCGAAGAGAGTGAGTGTTTCAGTTTTTCCATCGGCGCCTTCGGCGCAGCCGGGGGTATTCGGGTAAGAAGAGACACAAATAAAAAGGAGGTTGTGCAATGGATATCAGTACTTTGCGGTGGTTTTTTTTCTGGTGCGCCATTTTGAACGCTCTTATTCTGGGAGGTTGTACTCTGGCGATCGCTCTTGCCGGCGACCGGATTTATCACTTTCATCGAAAGTGGTTCGCTCTGGACAGGGAGGCTTTTTACACCGTCGTTTATTTTTTCTTGGGGCTCTATAAGATTCTGATTCTGGTCTTCGGTTTTGTCCCCTGGCTTGCGCTTCTGATCGCGGGCTGATCGCGGGAGGAGGCGCTCCGGAGATGGTCGGAGACGATCCGTCCGGTGCGCCTCCTTGTTCTCCGTGCACACTCTTCCGTTCGGCGACGTTGCAAAAAAGACGCCTCGTTCGCCGCTTCCGTTTCTTACTCTCCAAACACTTCCCGCCACTTCCAGCAGAAGCAGGATGTTCAGTAAGTGCCCATGGAGATCGAAAACATGCCTGAGCCCGGGAGGAAGGTCGTCGACGGTATTCGAGAAGTCTGAAGATACCGCCTGCTCTCATGGTTTATAATGCTTTTCATGGTTTGAAACCAGTTGTTCAGGAAGGGAGGTTGCGCAACATGGAAAATGATCCGGGGAGAAGGAAGCGCCTGCTCCTCGTAGGCGCCGGACACGCGCACCTGTTCAGCCTGGCGCGCATCGGATACTTTCTCCGCAGCGGAATCGATGTAACCGTAATCTCTTCGGCCCCCCTCCGATATTTCGGGACGGGGCCTGATGTACTCGGCGACTCCGACGGAATGAAGGAGTTGACCGTGGATGTACGCGCGCTTGTCGAGAGCGGAGGAGGGCGTTTCCTGGAGGGGAAGGTCGCTTCCGTACACCCGCAGGAGCATTGTGTTCGGACGGAGAGCGGGGAAGAGCTTTTTTTCGACGCGCTTTCTTTAAATATCGGCAGCGAGATCCCGGCCGCTCTCCTCGGGAACTCGCAGGGGCGCGTTTTTGCCGTCAGGTCCATATCCTCCCTCCTTGAGCTGCGAAGACGGATACTCGCCATGCCTCCCGATGCGCAACCCCATCTGGCGGTGGCCGGAGGAGGTCCCTCGGGCTGCGAGGCGGCCGCAAATGCGTACGAGCTGGTCAAGCGGCACGGCCGCTCTCTCCGGATCACGCTCACGACCGGAGCAGCCGGACTTCTGCCGTACTTTCCCCTGAAAGCGCGTCAACTCGTGGCGGCCGAACTTCGGAGAATGAAAGTCGAAGTGTCTGAACGGCGCACAACGCTCGTATCGGGCGATACGCTCGTCTACTCCGACGGTTCGACGGGAGACGCGGATTTTCTTGTGGTCGCAACCGGCGCGCGACCCTCGAAAGTGCTGACGGAATCCGGGCTTGAGGTTGACGAAGAAGGCGCAGTGATCGTCGACGAGTACCTGCAGTCGCTCTCGGCGAAGGGCGTGTTCGGCGGCGGAGACTGCGTCGCTTTTCAGCCCATGGAGCTGGAGCGTTCCGCCGCACATGCCCTCCGGCAGGGACCGGTGCTCTTTGCGAATCTTTCGGCCTGCCTCTCGGAGGGGCGTATGCGCCCGTTTATTCCGAAGAAGGAGCCGCTCACAATCTTGAACCTTGGGAAGACAGGAGTTCTCGTCCGGAAGCCGTTCGTCGCCGGAGGACGCTTTCCGCTCCTGTTGAAGCGATGGATCGACCGTCGCATTGTGAGAGAGTTTCGGGGTCCCTCCGCGGAAAAAGGGCGCGACGCACGATGAACCTGCCTTCGTACCCTCGATTTCTCTCGGTTGAAAGGAATGAATCATGGAGCGCTTGAACATACGAAAACTCTTGACGCAGTTCGGCGAACTGGTCAAAGCGGAGTGGAGCACCTTCTGGTATGCGACGTTCGGAGCCGTGTTGATGAGCTTCTCGATCATCGCGCTCGTCGTCCCCTACCGCTTCGCGGGCGCCGGACTGGCCGGAGTCGCACTGCTCGCCCGGTACGTTTTCGACATTTCGCCGGCATGGGTGATCGCCGCCGGCAATTTGCTGCTGCTGAGCTGGGGGTGGCGGGCGCTCTCTCCGCGCTTCGTGCTCTGGACGCTCTACGTCTCGATGCTCTCCTCGGGCGCGGTCGCCTTCTTCGAACTCTTCCACTATCCCGTACTCGAAAACACCTTCCTTGCTGCGCTGTTGGGAGGCCTCTGCAGCGGGATCGGCATGGGACTCGTCTTCCGCGTCGGCGGCTCGACGGGCGGTACGGACGTCATCGTCGCCGCCGCGAAGAAACGCTGGGGCGTGGACATGGGGATGTTCTCCTTTTATATAAACACGGCGATCCTCTTTCTGTCGTGGTTCGCCGTGGACCTAGAGCAGCTCCTCATGGGCGGCGTGCTGCTCTATGTGGAGAGCGTCACCATCGACAGCGTGCTCAAGTCGTTCGACCGAAGGAAGCAGGTTACCGTCATCACATCGAAGATGGAAGAGGTCAAACGTTTTATCGTCGAGGACATGGAGAAGGGAGCCACGATCATCAGGGGCGAAGGCGCCTACACGGCTGCGGAGCGCCCGATGATCATGGTGGTGCTCAACCGGCGACAGGCGATGGAGCTGAAGCTTTTCACCGTCTCCGTGGACCCGAACGCGTTCATCATCATGGCCGACGTCGCCGAAGTGGTGGGCGAGGGGTTCAAGCACTGGAAAAACCTCTAGACTTTCTACGCGGAAGAAGCGCTCCGAAGATCCAGGCTTACGATGCCGGGAATCATCCCGGCTTTTTTCGCGCACTTTATTTGTGAATATATTAACTTCGGTATATGATAGGGACGATGATTCGTTCGAGGAGGCGACCGTCATGAACGGTGAGGGAGAGAAGAAGGAAATAGTCCTCTGCATGGGGAGTTCGTGCTTCGCCAGGGGCAATGCGAAGACTCTTGAGATCGTGCGGAGGTACATAGAGGAGCGGAAGCTGCAGGCCAGGGTCTTTCTGAAGGGGAGCCGCTGCGAGGAGAAGTGTTCGTGCGGTCCCGTCGTGCAGGTGGGGTGCAATAGTTACGAACGGGTGACCCCCGAGAGCGTCGTGGAGATCCTCCGAAGCGAGTTTCCGGAAGGGGGCGACGGAGAATGAACGAGCCGACTGTCCGTTCCGACGTCATTTCGTTCGGTGAAGAGTGCCAAGGGTGCTACCGCTGCATCCGCGAGTGTCCGGTGAAGGCGATCAGGGTGGAGCGGGGGCAGGCGGCCGTGATTCCCGAACTCTGCGTCGCCTGCGGCCGATGCGTGGAAGTGTGCCCCTTCCAGGCTGTGAAGCCGAGGCTCGATCTCCCCTTCGTGAAGCGAATGATCGCCTCGGGGCGCAGGGTGTACGCCTCCATGGCCCCGACGTGGGCCTGCGAGTTTCCCGGTCTCGACTCCGCCTCGCTTGTGGCGGCGCTGAAGAAACTCGGCTTCGCCGGAGTGGGGGAGACCGCGCTCGGCGCGCGGGAGGTCTGCGAATCGCTTGCGAAGACGCTCTCGGAGGCGGAGCCGGGGCTCTTTCTCTCCACGACCTGTCCCAGTGTGGTGTCGTACGTGGAGCGGTACCTCCCCGAGCTGCTGGGAAGCCTCTCCACGGTTCCCTCCCCGGTCGAAGCCCACTGCCGCATCTTCAAGGAGCGCGTGGACCCCGAAGGCGCCGTCGTCTTCATCGGCCCCTGCATCGCCCGCAAGGACGAGTCCGACAGGTCGGTGAAGACCATCGACGCCGCGCTGACCTTCCGCGAACTGCGCCGCTGGCTGCACGACGAATCGGTCGCGCCGGAGAAGTGCGTTCCGGGGGCGGAGGACCACTTCTTCCCCGAGCCCACCGGCGACGGCTTCCTCTATCCGGTCGAGGGAGGCATGTGCGACATGATCCGCGAGAACGGAGTGGACAAGAAGGTGCGCTTCGTCACGGTCTCCGGGCTGCAGAACCTGCGCCGCTATCTTCGGGGGCTCTCCCCCGAAGGGCTGGGCGCGCCCGTCTTCCTGGAGTGCTTCGCCTGCCTGGGGGGGTGCATCAACGGGCCGGGCGGCACATGGGACGAGCCGGGGCTTCTCCGGCGCAACCGCGTCGAAGCCTACGCCAACCTCTCGAACGCCCCCAGGCACACCATCTTTCTTGAGGAGGAGGGGTCCGCGATGCGGGAGGACGAGATGAAAGAAGCCCTTCGCCGCATCGGGAAAACGCGCCCGGAGGACGAGGTGAACTGCGGAGGATGCGGGTACGCCTCCTGTCGGGAGCTCGCCGCCGCCCTGGCGCTCGGACGGGCGGAGCCGGAGATGTGCGTCATCCACATGCGGAATCAGGCGCAGAAGAAGGCGAACGCGCTGTTGCGGACCATGCCATCCGGCGTCGTGATCGTGGATAAAAGTCTGCACATCGTCGAGTGCAACGAGCGCTTCGCCCGTCTTTTCGGCGAGAGCGCGATGCTCGTCTACCGGGCCGAGCCGGGGCTGAAGGGGTGCATCCTCGGCAGAATCCTGCCCTTCACCCACCTCTTCGAACTCGTGCTCGAAAAGGGGCAGGACATCCACCTCGACCACTACCGCACCGGCGAAACGCTGCTGGACATCACGCTCTTCCCCATAGAACCGGGGGAAACAGTCGGCGCGGTGATGCTCGACGTCACCCACAAAGAGCTGAAGCGCGACAAGATCGCCCAGCGGGCCGCGGAGGTCATCGAACGGAACATCCTCACGGTACAGGAGATCGCGTGCAGGCTGGGGGAGCACATGGCCGACACGGAGATGCTGCTCCGATCAATCGCCGAGGGGTATTCCGAATCGGACGAGGACGTTTCGCAGGAGGACGCGCGATGAAACAGGAAGAGCCTCTTTTTCTCGACGTCGATTTCGACCAGCGGAAGAAGGCCGGGCAGTACGTCTGCGGCGACAGCTTTTTCTCCCGCAAGCTGCCGGGGCGGAACAGGGTGGTTTCGGTGCTCTCCGACGGGCTCGGCAGCGGGGTGAAGGCCAGTATTCTCTCGTCGATGACGGGGACGATGGCGCTTCGCTTCATGGAGGGGGACATGGAGATCCTCCGCTCGGCGGAGGTGATGATGGACGCGCTCCCCGTCTGCCGGAAGCGCGGCATCAGCTACGCCACCTTCACGATCGTCGACGCGGTGCTTCACGGCTGGACGAGGGTGATCGAGATGGACAACCCCTCCTTCATGCTGGTGCGGAACGGACGGCTCCTCGCCCCCGGAAAGCGGGAGATGGCCTCCTCCCGCTGGAAGGACCGGAAGATCACGGTGAACGAGTTCTTCGCCCGCCCCGAGGACCGGATCATCCTCTTCTCCGACGGGGTGACGCAGGCCGGAATGGGCTCGTGGGCCAACCCGACGGGGTGGGGGCAGGAGAAGTGCGCCGCCTTCATCCTCGACACGCTCAAGGAGCGGCCCGGCATCTCGTCGCGGGAGCTGTCGCGCCGGGTCGTCTCCGAGGCGCTCGTCAGGGAGCCGCACGAGCGCGCCGGGGACGACGTCACCTGCGCCGTGATGTATTTCCGCTCGCCGAGGAAGCTGCTCGTGCTCTCAGGGCCGCCGTTCGAGAAGAAGCAGGACGCCGAGTTCGCCCGGATGCTGGATACCTTCGACGGACGTCGAGCCGTCTGCGGCGGCACGACAGCGGAGATCGTCGCCCGCGAGCTGGGCCGTCCGCTCGTCACCGACCTGGCGACCGCGCGGGGAGAGCTGCCGCCGATCTCGACCATGGATGGGGCCGATCTGATCACCGAGGGCATTCTCACGCTGACAGAGGTCTCCAGGATTCTCGAAGGAAAGAGGATCACCCGCGAGAAGACTTCGGCATCGCGCCTCGCCGCGCTTCTGGAGGAGAGCGACCGGATCCGCTTCGTCGTGGGGACGCGGGTGAACGAGGCGCACCAGGACCCCACGCTTCCGGTGGAGCTGGAGATGCGCCGGAACATCGTCCGCACCATCGCCCGCACGCTGGAGGAGCGCTACCTGAAGGAGGTCGAGCTGACGTTCGTGTAGCGTCTACACGCTCGGAGCCGAGACGCTTTCGGCTCCGATAAACGCATGTCCCCGTTTCACATACGGCGCGTCATATCACCGTCTCCTCCTCGAACGAGAACCCTTCCGCGAACAGTATTCGACATACATCGACGGCTTCCTCGTCGAAGATCGTTCCTTTCCCCTCTTCGACGAACCGAAGCGCTGCCTCGATACCCAAGGACGGCCGGTACGGCCGATGCGACCCCATCGCTTCAACCGTGTCGGCCAAACCGACGATCTTCGCTTCGAGAAGGATGTCGTCGCCTTTCAACCCTTGCGGATACCCCGATCCGTCCAGCCGCTCGTGATGCTGGCGCACGGTCTCGGCGATCCTCCACGGGAAATCAACTTTTTTGAGAATTCTATAGCCTTCCTCTGCGTGGGTCTTGACGAGGGCGAACTCTATATCGTGCAACTTGCCCGGCCTGCTGAGAATCTCCGTCGGTACGGTGATCTTCCCCACGTCGTGGATCGCGGCCGCGAGATAGACCCCCTCGCAGGTATCCTCGTCCAATCCCATACGGCGGGCGATAGCAAGAGAGAGCAGCGCCGTCCTCTTCTGGTGTCTCGCCGTATACGGATCACGTCCCTCGACGGCGAGCGCGAGCACCTCCACGGTCTGGAAGAATGCGGTGCGCAGCGTCTTCATGCTTGTCAGCAACTGGTTTTCTTTTTCATTCAACGCCGTCAGGTTGCGGAAGAACAGGTAAACTCCTCTTCCATTCTTCGCCGAACTGCGGACGGGAAACAAAAGGAGAGAGAGAAAAAGCTTTCCAGACCGCGCTTCGAGAGTTCCTTCTTCCGCTACGAGTTCACCGGAGTTCACTCTGTCGAGAAGATGTTCGATATTCAAAGAGTTTTCGGGCGTTTCGGGGAAGAGTATTTCGCGCAAGGACCTCCCGACCACGTCGTCCTGCGACAACCCCGTCATCCGATAGAAGGCTCGGTTGGCTTCGTCGATGTGGACGCCGTCCCAACTGGCGAGAATGGCCTCCGGCGAGTTTTCGAAGAGGGCGAGTGCGCGTTTGCGCTCGTTCTCGTGGGCCTGTTGCGCCGTTTTCAACTCCGTTATATCCCACCCTACCGTCTGTATCTCCTTCAGCGCCCCTTTCGCGTCGAAAAGCCCCGTGTCGTGCCACGCATGCCATCGCTCCGATCCGTCGGGCATGACGATTCGTTTTTCGGTCGTACATCGCGGCGATTCCGGGGTCAGTTTCAACAAGTAATCGAAGTTTGCGGGGAACAAGGTTTCGAGATTCCTTCCGACGAAATCGTCGGGCTCTCCGTCGAAAGATTTGGCGTAGGCGTTGTTGCAGAAAGTTATCGTTAAGTCGGGCGTGAAGCGGACGATGAGTTCCGACTGTTTTTCCACGATATCCCGGTACATGTTTTTAGCGGCCTGAAGCTCCTCTTCGGCTTCGAGCAGCGCCAAGGTCTTCCCGATCACCCTGGAGATGCTCGCGATGAGGGGAAAGTCCGTCTCCGACGAAAGCGTCCCCTTCGGAACGTTGTCCAGCGAGACGGCCCCGCGCGGACGTCCCTCCGCCACCACCGGAAAACCCGCCAGCGAGTGGAGTTTCAAGGTTTCGAGGTGCTTCCAGGTTTTACCGGTCCTTCGAGCAAGCGCTTCCGTGTCTGGGTAATAAAAAGTTGCGTTGTTTCGTATTTCGTCGACCCACCACGAACCCTTTTCCGACCGCAGGTTTTGCAGGCGCTCTTTCAGAGAAGGAACTCCGGGAGCGCACCATTCATGAGTCTTGCTGACTCCGTCGGTGGAAAACTGAAAGAGGTTCGCCCTGTCCGCGCGGTTTTCCTTTCCCAGCAGTTCGAGCATGTTCTCCGTGATCTCGTCGAATTCGCTTCGACTCTTGCAGAAGGTGTAGTCGGAGATGATTTGCGCGGCGAGCTTTTCTCGTCTCGCTCCCTTCGCGAGCAGCTCGTTGGCCCTCTCCCGTTCCGAATCGTCCCGCCCGAATGCGTGTACCTCGACCAACTCGCCTCGAGGGGTGAAATACCCGTGAAAATTCCAGTGAACGATATGCGTTTCTCCATTGGAAAGATGAAGACCGAGCCGAGAGGCTCCCGAGGGCGCCTCGGGAGAGAGGGAGGCGATTTTTTCCATGAGAGGCTCCCTCTCTTCTTCGGGGATCAGTTCGGTGAAGAGGCAGCCCGGAAGCGTGCCCCGGTTCGTTTCGAGAGCACGGTGAAAAGCCTCGTTGACGAAGGTCAGCGTGGTATCGGGAAGGAAGCGGCAGATAAGGTCCGGACTGGACTCGAAAAATCCTTTGCACATATCGACAGACATGGACTGTCTCCTTTTCAGGAAAGATCAGACTCGGCACGTGACGCGCCGCGTTTTGCCGTCGTGATTATCGCGTTCTATCGGAGTATCTTCAACGCCGACCTCCTGCTCGCCTCCTTCGCTTCGGAGTGATCGGCGCACCGAGAAGGGAAGCGGCGTAGCCGCCGCAAGTCGTCAAAAGTGATTCAAACCGGCACGATTCTCTCTTCGCGCTCGGCCCGGTCGATCAACTCGGCGTACTCGTTATCAATCGAAACGAACGAGAGGAACGTCGCGTTCAGCCTCGCAACTCAGCGTTTTTTCCCTTGGCGAAGCCGATTTCCTCCGCGCTTTTCACCGGGACGAGTCCGGTCCGCTCTCCGCCCTCGAACTTGAAGGCGCCCGTCAGCTTGCGAAGCTCCACCGAGAGAGCGGCAAGTTCCTCGGAACCCTGCGCCACTCGTTCGGCGGCGGAGGCGACCTCCTTCATCTGTCCGCGCACCATGTCCGAGGACGCGGCCGCTCCGCTTACGCGCGAGGCGATGTTCTGCACGGCGGAGGCGATCTCCTCGCTCGACGCCGCTTGCTCCTCCGAGACGGCGGCCAAGTCCTGCGTCGCCGAGGCGATGCGCGACAGGCTCTCCATCATCTTGCCTATGGTCGCGCGCGTCTCTCCGGCGAGCGTGCTCGACTCCTGCGACTCCTTCGCGCTCTTCTCCGACGACGAGACCACCCTGTCCAGATCCTTGGTTATTCCGGCCGCGAGCGTCGCTATCTCCTTGGCTGCGACGTTGCTGTCCTCGGCGAGCTTGCGAACCTCCTCGGCGACGACGGCGAATCCGCGCCCCGCCTCGCCGGCGCGCGCGGCCTCTATTGCTGCGTTCAGCGCCAGCAGGTTCGTCTGGTCGGCGATGCCGCCGATCTGGACGACGAAGCTCTGTATCTCCCTGGCGCGGTCGCCGAGGCTCTTGACCTCCTGCGCGGAGCGCACGGCCTCGCTCGCCACGCCGTCGATGCTCTTCACGACCTTCTCGACGTCCTTTGTTCCCTCTTCGCCCGCGACGCGGGCCTGTTCGACCTCGCCCGCCATGTCGGTTCCCTTCTGCGCCGCGGATTGCGCGCCGCTTGCAACCTCTTCGACGGAGGCGTTGATCTCCTCGGCGGCGGCCGACAGGCTCTCCATCTGAGAGGAGACGTCGTCCACCCCGGCGCGCGACTCCTCGACTCCGGCGTTCGATTCCTGCGCGACGGCAGAGAATTCCTCGGCGGTCGCGCCGACCTTTTCTGCGGCGGAGGCGATAGAACGCATCGCCTCGCGCTGCTTGGCCACCATCTCGGCGAGCGCGTCGGCCATCATCCCCATCTCGTCGAGGGTGGAGATGCCGAACTCTTCTCGTCCTATGGTGAGATCGCCGTCGCGAGCCCTTCCGGCAAGCGTTACAACGGTGCGCAGCGGCGTCGCGATCCGCCGGGCGATGAAAAGCCCCAGCAGCAGGGCAAGCGTTACCGCGCTCAGGGAGAGCGCAAGAATGACGAGGGTTGCGAAGGCGGCGGCGCGGTCGTTCCGTTCGTGCACCATCCGAGCCGCGTCGCGGCTGTAGTCGCTGAGAGAACGCACGGCGGCCTGATAGCGCTCGAAGACCGGAAGACCTTCGCGTACGAAGTAGTCGTACGCCTCCTGGTTCTTGTTCGCCATCGCAAGCTCCATCGTCCCCGCCAGGATGGGACGATAGGCGCCGAGTTCTTTCCGCACGTTCCTGAAGCGTTCCTGTTCGGTCTGCGACAAATCGTTCTTGGAGAATGACTCCAGATTCGCGTCGACCTGGTCGGCACGGTGTTGAATATCGCTCCGCAAATGTTGATTTTCCTTCTCATCCTCGGTCATCATGAGGGCGAAGAGATTGGCCTGCATCGCCCGCCCGTGGACGAGACTGTCGAAGAGCAGTTCCGATGGAACCATCCGGTCGTTGTACATACTCGCCATGTCCCGCGCCGCATTGGTATTGAAATAGTACCCGGTATAGCCGACGCACCCCAGAAGGATCGCCATCATCGTTACCAGAAGCAGAATCTTGCTGCGTACTTTCATATTGTTGAACCAGTTCATGAAAAAGCCTCCTTCAAGTTATGGGATATACCTCCTGCTCGCGTAGCGGGTCTTGGAGTGGGTCCCCTAAGCGATTTCAATCGTTATGCCTATACGCGGAAAGCGCTTTGAAAAATAGATGTATGCCCCGCTACACCGCGGACTGACTCAGCAGTTCCCGCTCCTCCGACGAGAAGATGCGGTCGAGGTCGAGAACGATGATCAGGCGCTCCTTCACCTTGGCCACGCCGCGGATGAACTCGGCGCTCGTTCCGCTGGTCACCATCGGCGGCGGCGGTTCGACCGACTCGTCGGGGACACGCAGTATCTCCGAGACGCCGTCCATCCCCACGGCCATCTCTATCGCTCGCCGCGAACGAATGGGAATCGTACTCACGAGCGTTACCGCCGGAAGAGAGACGTCAAGAAACGTTGCTATGAGTTCGTCTCTTAGCGGATTCATTAGAAAGGCATCCTTCGAAGAATAACATTCAACCTTCGGTGGTGGAGCCGGAGACAATAGCTTGCTTGGACAAGCGGTATATAAATCTATTGAAGCATCGTTGATTTTTCGGAGCAATGCTTTTGTCTGTTTATTTCTGTTTCTACTTTTTTATTTCACAAAAAATAGTTGCTCCTCTTTATATGTTGTCGCGGAGGACACCGTGTAAGTTATTAGAAATGAAGCCCGCAACGTTTGAAAAGTAAAGGGAAGTAACGAGTCAATGGCCGTCCGGTCGCTCCCTGTTCTTCGCGGTATCCGGCGAGTTCCTGATCTACGAGATAAACGAGATAGCGCCGCGATGTGCTCTTGGCAAGTCCTGCGTTACGTCCGACCTCCTCGGCGGAAAGGGGGAATTTGCTCCGATGAAGAGTTGTTAAAATATGAAGAGCCGTCTCCTCGCTCAGGTTTTTGGGCGGATCGCGAAAAAGAGACTGATCGGCGATTGTGCGTTGTCTGAATACGCGATCGATCTGTGTCTGGGACATGGTCTCGGAAAGGGCCGCAAGGTTCAGGAAGTGACGTTCGAAATTAATCAACGATTGCCGCAATCTCTCGATGGCGAAAGGTTTGACGATATAGTCGAAGATTCCTTGAGCGCAGGCATCCGCTATGACTGCGGACTCCGAACAGAGGGAAACGACAATGACCTCGGCGCGCCGTTTTTCGGAACGGAGAAGCGTCATCACCTCCCTCATGGAGTTGTAGGGAAGAAACGGTTCCAGTACGATAAGATCGGGAAAATCCGAAGAAGAGTGAAGGTGTTGCTCAAGAGCGTACAGAGAATCCACCTTCCCGCACACCCGCAAACTCTCGATTCGCTCGATGAAGTTGCTTTCGAGAAACAAGAGCATAGGGTCGCGTTCCACTAAAAGAACGGATATTTTTTTCTTCATACGGCTCCCGATCTACTAGCTGGTCTCCGGAAGAAAGCGCGGCGCTATTTCCCCCACTGAATACTACTATATAAAAACGAAGAAGCATGGGGAGAAAGACTTTCGTCTATTGATTTCTGTTTTTAGTCATTTTTTTCAAAGAAAATGTGTCGGAAAGTCTCCGGTGATTCCAAAGGGAAGAAGTTGACGGAAGGACGTCCGACGCCTTTGTACGCCTGTCGGCTTCCGATGAAGCCCGCTTCTTCTAGATAGCGTAGGCAACGCCACACGCTGCTTCTGGAGAGCGACGACCTGCGGGCTATTTCGGCGAGGGGAAGCGGTGTCTCGTTCTCGGCGAGGATGCTCAGGATCTCGGATAAGCGTTGTTTTTCCGGTGTCTTCGAGGGTATTTGAAAAGAGTGTCCCGTCGGAGCTCTTCGCCGTTCCAGAAGCGCGTCGACATGTTTCTGTTCGAGCGATGTGGGGAGAGACGCTAGATACTGAAGATAGCGTCGGCAGTCTATAAGCGATGTTCGTAGCCTGGGGACGGAGAACGGGGCAAGAATATAGTCGAATACGCCGTGCAGATACGCTGTTGAGATAAAAGACGATTGCGCGGAACGGGAAACGGCGATAATCTCCACTCCTCGGTACTCTTTGCGAAGCGTATCCAGTGTCCGAGAAAATATATCGAAAGAGGGATAGGGGTTGAGAATTACTATGTCATGACTGTGCCTCGGCGAAGCAAGTCGTTGACTTAAATCGGATATTGACGGGAAAATTCCATAGAGCCTGAAGCCTTCGGTTTTCGCGATGCATTCGCTTTCAAGAAGAAGGAGCATCGGCTCCTGTTCCACTATGAGGACGTTTGTCTCTTTTTCCATAAACAACGCTCATTCGAAGAGGAGGAAACACATAGCCGACAAAAAGAGCGAAATAAAAAAAGAAATTGGCTCCGGATCGGGATGTTGAATATCCACGTATTTCTCCTCCCTTGATAATAATGCACGCTCTTTCATAGTGATCGATAACATATACCTTTTTACTGCCTTGCAATGATAACAGATGCAAGACGGAATTTACAGGAGTAATTCGGGCATCTTGAATAGCCTAAAAAACCTTGCTAATATTGGGAAAGGAGAGTTTGTCGCGGTAAGATGGTGCGGGAAAAAGGGTCTTTGGGACCAGAAAACATTGCGGAGAGCGTAGGACGGATGTGTACAAGTCGCCGATCGGTCAGCCGAAAAGAATCGAAGCGCGGCGTGTTTCACGCCGCGCTTCGATCGTCGTCATCCTCGGGGTCTCTCAGTGTTTCTTCAGCGCCAGGCCTTTGCTCTCCTGCGCCACTTTGAAGCGCGCGACCGCCTGCTGCAACACCTCGCCCATGTTCACAAGCTCCTCCGAAGCCGCCGCGATCGCCTCGACGACCTTGCTCTGCTCCTGCATCGAGCGGTTCACTCCGCCTACCTGCTCCGCGATCTCGATGCTCGACTTCGACACGCTGTCCATCCCCGCCGTCATCTCCTGGGCGCTCGCCGACTGCTCCTCCACCGTCGCCGCTATCGTCTGGATGTTCTCCGTCACGTCGTTCATCCGTTGCACGACGTCGTTGATCACGTCTCTCGTATCGGAGGCTTTCTCGACAAGCTCCTTCAGGATTTTCGACGACCCGGCGGAATCTCTCAGCGCGCTCTCCGTCCGCGAGGTGATCTCCCCGATCAGCTTCCCGACCTCGCCCGC
>LVBO01000175.1 GCA_001604435.1 Synergistales bacterium Syner_01 | reverse complement strand
CGTCGCTGAAGTGCGCGCCGCGGTGGAGCCCCGTTTCAGGCGGGAGGATGCGGCCGCCGCATTCGAGCGGCTCTTCCGGAGTCTCGTCTGATTCGGCGTTCTCAATCGCATTCTTCGAGGGAGGCGAACGGTCATCGGATTGATGAAAGATTTTCGAAAGAAGTTCCGCGCGGCAAAAAACAGGGTATGGCCTTCCTGGAGCGACGAGGAGTATGTTCACAGCATGCTCGACGTCAAAAATCAAGGAAGTTCCCGTCCGCCGATCCTTTACGCCGGGCTCGGCTCCGACTACGGACGTCCCGGGCTCGGCCTGGGGTACGACACCGTGCACTTCTACTATTCCCTGGTCGCCGGAGGCTACCCGGTCGTCCATTTTCCCTACGACGGAGCGCGGGCGGACCTCGGACACGAACGCATGCAGTCGGCGCTTCGGCTTGCCTGCATGCTCTTCAGACCGTCGATACTCCTCCATGCTATTTTTACAGATGAATTTCATGCGGAGACCATCCGTGCGATTTCCTCGGAGCTTGGGATTCCGACAGTGGCCTTCTTCAGCGACGATCACTGGCGCTTCGACGACTTTTCCCGTTTCGCCGCGCGCCCGTACGATTGGATATGCACCACCAGCGCGGATGCCGCTCGTCGGTACGAGGAGCTCGGATTTGCGAACGTCATCCGCAGCCAGTGGGGGGCGAACCACTTTTTCTTCCGCCCGATGTCGTGCGGATACGAGTATGACGTCTCCTTCATCGGGCAGCCTCACGGGTGCAGGCGTGAGGTCGTCCGGCGGCTTCGCGAGCGCGGCGTCCGGATCGCAGTGCGCGGCCGTGGCTGGAAAGAAGGACGAATCGGTCTGAGCGAGATGATCCGCATGTTCAGCGCAAGCCGCATCAACCTGAACCTGAGCAACGCCTCCGTCTCGGAATCGCTCGAAAAGGACGGCGAACGGCCGCTGCTGCAGATCAAGGGGAGGGATTTCGAAGTGCCCGCGTGCGGGAAATCGCGGTCTACCGCGATACCGACGACCTCCTCGAAAAGATAGAGTACTATCTCGCGCACGACGAGGAGCGCGAGCGTGTGCGGAAGGCGGGGTACGAGCGCTTTTTGAAGGAGCACACCATGCTCTCGCGTCTTGAAGCCATCTTCTCCAGGGTACTCTCCGGGGAGGGGGCGGAGTGAGCGAAGACAACGGGCCGCTTCTTTCCGTCGCGGTCTATACGTACAACCAGGAGCGGTTCGTGACGGAGACGCTCGACAGCCTCCTGGAGTCCGGCGGTCTCGACGCCCTTCCGGGAGGGACGGAGCTGATCGTGTCGGACGACTGTTCCGCCGACGGGACGGTCGACGCCGTTTCTTCGTGGATGGAGCGGCGGGGGAGCTGTTTTCATTCGTGCCGTCTTCTTCGGGGCGAACGGAACGAAGGCCCGGTGCGCAACTATGTGCGAGCGGTGCGCGCATGCTCCGGCGAGATCGTCAAACCGCTGGCGGGGGACGATCTCTTCTGCCCGGAGGCGCTGCGCAACGCCGTCTTGCAAATGGCCTCGCAGCAGGAAACGGCGATCGCGTTCGGCAGGGTGGCGACGTTTTCGACGGGGACGAACGCCGTCGAAAGAGAGTGGACCGCCGAGCAGCGGCGTTTTTTCGCCGAGGATGCTCGCGGCCAGTTTCGTATGCTGGCGTCGTTCGACCCTCTACCGGCGCCGGGAGTTCTCTTCCGGCGTTCTCTGTTCGAGCGTCTCCGGCTCTGGGAGCACGATTTTTTCTGGATGGAGGACTGGCCCTTCTGGCTTCTGGCAACGGCGAACGGGTATCGTATCCACGGACTCGATCAGGCGGCGGTCCGATACAGGCTGCACGCGGAGTCTCTCAGCCAGAGGATGAACGCGAAGGGAAAAGAGCGCGTGCGCAAGGGGATCAACGCGGACCGGCGGCGAATGTACGACGAAATCGTCCTCCCTCGCATGACGGGACAACCGCTCTTTCTGCGGCATCACGCCCGTTTGCGCCGCTTCTTCTTCGGCTGGCTGGAGAGGACGGAGCGCCCCGCGCTGGTCCACTGGGCTCGCTCTTTCTCTCTGCTGATCGACCCGTACAGGTTATGGCGAAAAATCGAGAGCGTCCCGAGGCGGAGCGAGTGAACGGTTTCGAATGTGTCGAAGAAAGGCAGCGCTGAAGAGCGAAGGGGGAAGACCATGCGTTTTTTTGAATTTCCCGTCCGAAAGACGGATATACTCGAGGAGGGGCAGCTTCAGTTCATCGAGGCGGAGCGCCAGGTTCCCTTTCCCGTGCGCC
>LVBO01000659.1 GCA_001604435.1 Synergistales bacterium Syner_01 | reverse complement strand
GGCTGCAGGCAAGGCGCGCGAATCATGAGGAATGAGGCATACTTAGCGTATGCCGCAGTAAGCCTGCCCCGTGCTTGACACGGGGAATGAAGAAGCGCAACGCAGCATCCGGCCTTTTTACGAGGCCGTCATAAGTGGCGCTCGACAAATAAGACTATGAAATATCCTGAAGCACTGACTACACCGGTCAGGAATGATCCCCATGCAATATCAACCAAAGAAATAATCAAGGGCCAGTCTTTCAGCGTCGCCAGGTTGGTGAGATCATAGGTCGCATAGGTGAAAAAACCGAACAGGGCGCCGAGAACCACGGCGGTGGCGAATGAATTTTTGTTCACAGCCGGATATACCGCAAAAATCAATATCCCGGCGATGAAGATGAGGTAAAAGATACCTCCCGCGACCAAATTGAACTGGCTCTTCAAGAGATGGCCTAAATACTTGGCGTATATATTCTTTGCAACAAAACCAAGCCATGCTATATCCAGGGCAAAAAATATTACCGCCGTCAGCAGGTAGCTCACAAAATATTTTACGATGGTCATATTCTACTTGCTCCTTTCATGCATGACAAAGAGGTATTCCATTTCTAAATCAATGATGATATCGCGGCGGCTAGGAGGAGGCGACGAGGCGTGGTTCGGCAAGCTCACCATGAACGACTATCAGCTTTAAGCCTGCCCTTAGCCTGCCGAAGGGCCAACAAAGATAAAGCCTGATTTAGAATTTGGAATTAGAACTGCTCCTTCGCCCACCGGATAATGGACCCGATAACGGGTAATCGTTCGAAGACAACGCTTGTG
>LVBO01000174.1 GCA_001604435.1 Synergistales bacterium Syner_01 | reverse complement strand
TCGGCCGGGTTCTCTTCTCCCTGCGGGAAGAGAATATCCAGCAGGTGGACGGCGGGTTTCCCCGCCTGTGTGAAGAGATTCCGGCACATGGCGCAGTATACGAGAAAGTCAAGAGAACTCTCCTCCCCCCGCGATTCGGCGGAAAGAGCGGCCAGGGTCGGGTTGGCGCTCTCCTGGAGTCCGCCGAAACCACAGCAGAAGGAGAATTCTCCTGAAAGTGAAGGCTCTTCGAAGCGCACTCCCGCTCGGGAGGCGACGTTCCGCACGGCGTCTCTTATTCGGGGCGCCTGTGCTGCGGTGCAAGGATCGGCGACGGCCAGAGTCCGTTCGAGAGGGAGTGTCCCCTCCGGAAGCTCCGTGCCCTCAAGGATCTCCCACAGGGAGACGGCCTTGATCGACGGCGTTGCCTTGCGGAAGGTCTGGAGGCAGCTCGTGCAGGCGGCCACGACGACCGGGGAGCCCATGGACTCCCACTCTTCCGTGATCTTCGCGGCCTCCCGAAAGAGTTCTTCATCGCGCCCCGCCCAGTCCGCCGGAGCGCCGCAGCAGCGAAGCCAGAAGCCGACGCCGCCCTCCAGACGCTCTCTCAAAAAGGTGTAGAGGGCGGTTGTCTGTTCGGGAGTACAGCCCGCGAGCCGGCAGCCGGGGAGGAAGAGGTAGGCGCTCGCCTCCTTTCCCGGCTCGTGCAGCAGCAGCGTCGCCCTCGGAGAGTTGTTGAAGCGCATGTCCTCCAGCGCGAAGTCGTGCGCNNCCCTGAATCACGGAGAGGTTGTTGTAGATCTCCCGTGCGAACTTTTTGGGGTACCCTTTGTAGTGCCGCATGTAGGCGCAGTGCTTCACGCATTCCATGCACTCGCAAAGGATGCAGCGTTTCGCCTCGCGGACGGCCTCTTCGGGGGAGTAGCCTTCTTGCGGAACCGGTTCCGGCTCCGCCGGAGTCATTCCCTCGGTGGAGGTGAACAGGCGGGTGGCGTACGGCCCCTCCTTCTCCCGCGAGGAGAAGAGGGACGCGCCCTGAAGAAAACGCTCCGCCGACTTCATCCCCCGCCGTCCGTCGGCGGCTCGAAGGATGAAGGAGGGGGCGGCGCCTCCGGCGAAAAGTCCTCCGAGCGAAGTCTCAAGGCTCACGGGATTCACTGAAGCAGTCGCTTCCGCAATCGCGCAGGCCGCGAACGGGTCGTCCAGACCGGCGTAGGCGGCGTCGAAACGTACGGAAAGCTCTGAAAGCGGAGGAAGCTCTTCGCGGGGCAGAAAGAGCACCCCGCCTTTTTCGAGCCAGGCAAGCTCGCGGCGCGCGATCTCATCGGTGATCAGGGGGGAGAGGGTAGTCAAGGCCGCGGCCCGGTCCTCCGAGCAGAAGACGGCGACCGAGTACCCTTTGCGAATGCCTTCCGAGGCTGCGCAGAGCGCGCTCAGTCCGCCGCCGACGACGGCGACCCTCTTCCCGTTCTTCGGAATAAGGAGCGGAGCGCGCCGGAGAGGCCCCTGTTCGACGCAGGCTCTTTCAAGAGCCCCCAACTCGATCGCGCCGCCGAGTTCGCGGCGGAGGCAGGCTTCCTTGCACGGCGCGTCGCAGATACGCGCAAGCGCTTCGGGCAGGGGGAGCGTCCTCTCGATCAGTTTCCGGGCGTCGTCGATCCGGCCTTCGCGGACAAAGGCGCAGAGGGCCCGTCCGTCGAGATGCAACGGACAAGCCGCCTGGCAGTACGGAGGCTCCTCCTGAACGCACTTCGATTCGAATTCCAGCAGCCGAGCTTTCTCCATGGCGCACCTCCCGGAACGGAGGGAGGCGTCCCGCGAGGAACGCCTCCCCGGATACTGTTACTTTTTCAGTCCGGCCAATACCTTCTCCGGATATGCGGGCAGCTTGGTGATACGAACGCCCGTCGCGTTGTAGATGCCGTTGATGATGGACGCGTGCGGGCTGGAGAGCGGAAGCTCGCCGATTCCTGCGGCGCCGTGAGGCCCGTCCGTGCGCGGCTCCTCGAAGTAGATGATCTCCATGTCGTCGGGGATGTCCTTGATGTACGGGAATCCCGCGCCCGGCATCGTGGAGTGCTTCTCGATATCCTCGAAGTCCTCGGTGAGCGCGAGGCCGATGCCCTGCGTCATGCCGCCCCAGTTCTGGCCGTCGACGACGAGGCGGTTGTTGATCTTTCCGCAGTCGCACATCAACGTCATCCTGTCGATCGCCGTCTTGCCCGTCTCCGTATCAACGGTGACTTCCGCCATGAAGACGCCGTACATGTAGATGACGAACGGCTTGCCCTGTCCGTCCTCGTTGCAGGCCGTTCCCTCGACCGCGGACCACTTGCCGGTGAAGGAGGTCGGCTTCCCCGCGGCGACCAGTTCATCGTAGGTCATAAAGCCGGCGTCTTTTTTGAAGAAACCGCTTTTCGGTTTCGCGGTCTCCCGAAGCAGCGTCTCGCAGGCCACGCGGATGGCGTTCCCCGTCATGACCTGGGAGCGGGAGCCGCCCGCAGGGCCGGAGTTGGGGCATTTCGCGGTATTCGGCCAGGTGAACTTCAGCTTGTCGGGGGAGATTCCCAACGGGAGCAGCGCCTCGTGCGCCGTGCCGATCGCGCCCGCGTCGGCGCCCTGTCCGTGGTCTTCCCACGCGGTGCAGACCGTGATCGTCCCGTCCGGGTTCATGTCGAGCCGCGCTTCGGAGCCGTCCGGGCCGTCGAGGCCGCAGCCGTAGACGCCGACAGAAAGGCCGACGCCCTTCTTGAAGCGGGTTGTGGAGCCTTCCGCGGCGCGTTTCTTCGCCAGTTCGTACTTCGGGCGGAGCGCTTCGAGCATCTTCGGCAGGGAGTAGGACTCCGGGGCCTGGCCGGTCGGGTTGGTGCTTCCGGGGCGGTAGGCGTTCTTGTAGCGGATCTCGAGGGGATCCATTCCCAGCTTCTCCGCGAGCTCGTCCATGAGTACCTCGGAGGAGAAGAGCGACTGCGGCGATCCGTACGCGCGGAAGGCGGAGCCCCACGCGTGGTTGGTGCAGACGGTGCGCCCCTCGCCGCGGATGTTGGGGATGTCGTACCCGGCGCCCATGAACTGGATCCCGCGGAGCGTGAGGAGGTCGCCGAACTCGGAATAGGGACCGTGGTCGACGGAGTAGTCCGTTTCCATAGCGAGCAGTTTGCCCTCTTTCGTGGCGGCGAACTTCATGTTGACGAAGAAGGGTGAGCGTTTGCCGGTGTACTGCTGCTGCTGCTTCCACGTATATTTCAGGGCCACCGGATGTCCCGTGGCGAGGGCCGCGGCGCCGACGAGCGCTTCCATGGTCGGGCTGAACTTGTAGCCGAAGGTGCCTCCGGCCGGGTTGGTGATCAGAACCAGCTTCTCGGGCTCCACGCCGAGGCCGGGGGCGATCATGGCGAGGTGCAGGTGGACGCCGATGGACTTCGAGTGGATGACAAGGCGTCCCTCGTGATCGGTGTAGGCGAAGCCGACGTCGGGTTCGACGGGCATGTGCGGCTGACGGCCGACGTAGAAATCGTCCTCGACCGTGACAACGTCGGGGCGCGAGAAGATCGGAGCGGTCTCTTCGCCCTTTCTGACCTTCTGCGTGAAGTAGACGTTCGGCGTTCCGGGGTGTATTTCTATCGCATCCTCGGCCATCGCCTCGGGCGCGCTCATGTACGCCGGAAGGACTTCGAGGTCGAGCTTCACCTTTTCGGCGGCCGCGACGGCGTTCTTGTAGCTGTCCGCGCAGACGATGGCGACGGCGTCGCCGTACTGGAAGATCTTCTCGTCGCAGAGAATCGGCCGGTCCCATCCGTCCCCCTTGTTCGTCGGGAAGGTGATCAGCCCGGTAATGCGGTTCTTTCCCTTGATGTCCTTATGGGTGACGATCTTGTAGACGCCGGGCATCTTCTCGGCTTCCGAGGCGTCGATCCCCTTGATGTTCGCATGGGAAACGGTTGCCTGCACCAGCGCCGCATGCAGCGTCTTTTTGGGCATCTTGAGGATGAGATCCGCGCCGTAGTCGAGCGTTCCGGTCACCTTGCCGACGGCGGTCGGACGGGGGTACTTGCTTCCCCAGATCCGTCCGTCTTCCGGCATTTTAAACTCGAGCTCCTTCTCGCTCATCTCGCCCCGGAGCACCTTTGCGGCGTCCATCACCGCGTCGACGATGGGGATGTACCCGGTGCAGCGGCAGGCGTTCCGGTTCAGCTGGAACCAGTCGCGAACCTCTTCGCGGGTCGGCTTCGGGTTCGTGTCGAGCAGCCCTTTCGCGGAGACGATGAAGCCCGGCGTGCAAAAGCCGCACTGGGCCGCGCCGTGCTTGATCCACGCCTTCTGGAGCGGGTGAAGCTTCTCCGGCGTGCCGATTCCCTCGATCGTGACGATCTTCGCTCCCTCGGGGAGGCGGGACATCTTGTAGACGCACGTGCGGGTCACCTTGCCGTCCAGCAACACGTTGCACGAACCGCAGTGTCCCTGGCCGCATCCGACCTTTGTTCCCGTAAGCCCGAGTTGCTCGCGGAGCACTTCGGCAAGCGTAGTATCCTCGTCGAGAATGATGTTCCGCTCAATACCGTTGACAAAAAAGGCTTTTTGAATCATCCTCTTTCCAGCTCCTTCCGAATTTCGGCAGGGGTCGGGACGGCGGCGCCGAGAACCGGGGCGCCGGCAAGCAACGCGGTCCGGAAGCCGCCGTCCTTCTCCGTATCAAACCACACTCTTCCGCCAGTTTTCCTCAGTGAAGAGGAGAACGCAGTACCGTTCCCGAAGCACTCCCCCTTCCATCGATGAGTCGTGAAACGAGAATACAAAAACGCCGTCCTCCATGCAAAGAGGACGGCGCGTGCCGTTTTTGGAAATCCTCCTTGCCAAAGGGGAGGCGCACCCGTTTCCAGATGCACCCTAACGGTCGCAGTCCATGGGAATATGCCTGTAGGCGCTGCGACTCGGAGGTTTTAACTCGACTGAAATAGTCGTCTTTTTTTGAAAAATGTACCTTCGGAACTCATTATAAAGCATCATAAATTCGAGGGCAACAGCGGGATGGAAATTTCGGGAAAATGTTTTGATTTTGCAACATTGTTGCATGTTATGCGGCGCTTTTCAAAGGGTTCTCACGTTCTTTTAAACTGGCCGGGCGGAAGAACCTCGTCGCCGTGGTGCCGAAAAAACGCGGCACACAGTGTTCATAAGACTTCCCTCTGCCGATGAACGCAAATTCAGTGCGTTGTGTGGAGGTGGTGTCTGTATGGTAGAATGTGCATACGAAGTGGATACCTTTCTGTTCCGTGAAAAGGAGGTGCGTGCTGTGGAAGTGAATGTTGTAAAAGTCGGTAATTCAAAAGGGATACGGATTCCGGCCCCTCTTCTGAAGCAGCTCGGTATAGGGGAGCGGGTGATTCTGGAGGTGGAGGGGGATGCGTTGCTCGTACGTCCGGTCAGAGCCCCGAGGGATGGGTGGGCGGCCGCTTTCGGGAGGATGTGCCGGAACGGAGACGACGTTTTGCTGATGGATGACGCGCTCGACGACGATATGCTGGAGGCGTGGGATGAAAAACGATAGCGAGAACTTCGTTCAGTACGGCGTGTACTGGACCGATCTCGACCCGACGCAGGGAGCGGAGATGAACAAGACTCGCCCGTGCGTTGTCGTCTCTCCGCGGGAAATGAACATGCATCTGCTGACCGTTCTGGTTGCGCCGGTAACAAGCAGACAACGTGAAAGCTATCCTACCCGCGTTCATTTTTCGATAGGCGATGTTTCAGGTTGGATCGTTCTCGATCAGCTCAGGGCGATAGACAGGAAGAGGCTGCGGCGAAAGATAGGATGTCTGGACGGAGAGACGGCTCTTCTGGTGAAGAATGTCATCCGGGAGATGCTCGTGGACTGAGCAGCGTGCCGTTGCAGGAGCTCTTTGCGAAGGGATTCGTCCGCCCAATACTCCCCGGTTTTAAAATGCCCGGGGAAGTGGCCGGGCAATTCCTTCCCGATGAGGAGTACGCCTACGCAAAGGACGTAGACCGAGTGAAAACCCAGGTAGAGCAGGGGGGACGCCGCAACCCTCCGGGGTTCTTTTTGCTCTGGCCTCCGGCGGCTTCCTCCGGAAGATAGCTCGCTACGTCAGCAGACGGAGCGCCGCGATGAAAGCGAGCGCGAGGACGATCTGGTTGAACCGCTCCTGGGGGATGCGTTTCACGATCCAATAGCCCAGCAGCGCTCCCGCCGCTATGGAGGGAAGAGTGAGCAGGTTGACCTTGAGACTCTGCATGGTGATGAGCCCCAAATTCAAGAACAGCGGTATCTTCAGCAAATTCATGATGAAAAAGAACCAGGCGGTGACCGCGATAAAAGGCAGTTTCGGCAGCCCCGCGATGAGCAGGTAGAGACTCATCACAGGGCCGGAGGCGTTCGCCATGCCCGTTCCGACTCCGGCGAAGAAGCCGAAGACGGCGGTGAGCAGCGGGGATGTTTTCCCGTCGGCCGCAGCGGTCGCTTCGCGTCGCTGCTTCAGGACTCGCGAGACCTGGTGCAGGATGAGCATTGCGAGCACCACGCCTCCGATGACGGGCCTGAGCTGGTCGTCGCTCGCATGGCGCAGCACCGTGTACCCCGCGCCCAGACCCGGAAGAGCGAAGAGCAGCAGCGTCAGAAGACGTCTTTTGTCGGTGTGCATCCAGAATTTCCCCACGGCGAAGAGGTCGCCGAAAATCAGCATCGGGAGCATTACGCCGACGGAGAGACGCGAGGGGAGCGTCATCGCCATCAGCGCGACGACGAGGATGCCGCTGCCCGGAACGGCCGTCTTTGCGATGCCGACGCCCGCGCCTGCACTGAGGACGATGGCCCACGACCACGGCGAGAGGTCGAGCCCAGTAAAAGAAGAGAGAAATTCCACTGAAGATACCACCTTTCAAGAGCTGCGCCGCCATTATACATCATGTCTTTTGTATCCAGAAAAAGCACAGGCTATCCCTTGCAAAAAGCAGGTGGAAATCGAGTATAATGCTTGCAGCGCAACATGAAATCCACATCATTATAATCGGGAGGTATCATCATGTCGGAACTGGAAAAGAACCAAGAGCGCAGCAAGAGTGAAACGCTCAGCGTGCTTCTCGGCGCGGCGTTTCTCATGGCGACCTCGGCCATCGGCCCGGGATTCCTGACGCAGACGGTTTCTTTCACCAACGAGCTCAAAGCGGTTTTTTCCTTTGCTATCCTTCTCTCCATCCTCATCGATATCGTGGTGCAGCTGAACATATGGCGCGTGCTCGCCGTCTCCGGTATGAGAGGGCAGGATGTCGCCAACAAAGTGCTCCCCGGCCTCGGCTATTTCCTCGCCTTCGCGGTCGCTCTCGGCGGGCTGGCCTTCAACGTGGGGAACGTCGGCGGCGCCGCGCTCGGCTTCCAAGTGCTCTTCGGGGCCGACCAGATGGTCGGCGCGGTCATCAGCGCGGGCATCGCGATCACCATCTTCCTTTGGAAGGATCTCGGAAAGGCGATGGACAAGTTCACCCAGATCCTCGGCTTTTTGATGCTTGCCCTCGTCTTCTACGTCGTCTTCGTTACGAAGCCGCCCGTCATGGAGACGGTGCATGAGATGGTCCGCCCCCTGACCAGCATCGACCTCCTGAAAGAGTACAAGTGGCTCGTCGTGCTCACCCTCGTCGGCGGCACGGTCGGCGGCTACATCTCCTTCTCCGGCGCGCACCGGATCATCGACGCAGGGATCGTCGGCAAGGAGAATATCGGCCAGATCAGCAAGGGCTCCATCAACGGCATCGCCATCACCGGCGTCATGCGCTACCTTCTCTTCCTCGCCTTCCTCGGCGTGGTGCTCACCGGAACCCCCATCGATATGACCAACCCCGTTGCCTCGGCCTTCCAGATTGGCGCAGGCGCCTTGGGCTTCCGCATCGCCGGAGTCGTCCTCTGGGCGGCGGCCATCACTTCGGTCGTCGGCGCTTCGTACACGTCGGTCTCCTTCCTCCGGACGCTCTTCAAAGTCGTCGACAACTACTACCGTTACTGGATCATCGCGTTCATCGTCGCCTCCACCTCCATCCTGACGACCATCGGACGTCCGGTCGCCCTGCTGATCGTCGCCGGTTCGCTCAACGGCCTTATCCTTCCCTTGTCGCTGGGCTGCGTTCTCATGGCGGCGCACAACAAGAACATCGTGAAGGACTACATGCACCCCGTGTGGATGACGGCGCTCGGTTGGGTCATCGTGGTGTTCACCGCGTGGATGGGCTTCAACTCCTTCGCCGGAATCATGAAGCTGTTCCAGTAGAACGAAGAATACTCTTTCCGAAGGAGGCGGTGTCCGCGTGAATGAAATGAAATATCCCAGGCTGCTGACGGCGGGCGACGGATGCGTGGTCGTCGAGTTCGGCGACGGTATCGATATGGAAGTAAACTCGCGTGTCGCCTCGCTCGCCGCGGCGGTGCGGAAGGCTGAAATCATCGGATTTCTGGATACCGTCCCGACGTACCGTTCGCTGGCGGTCTATTTCAACCCGGTGACGACGGATGTCGACGCGCTCTACTCGAAGCTCGGGAAGATGGCGTCCGGCCAGGATGCCGGAAAGGAAGGCGGACGGCGGCGGATCATCGTCGTTCCCTCCCTCTACGGAGGAGAGTTCGGCCCGGATATGGCAGACGTCGCGGAGCACACCGGCCTGACGCCGGAGGAAGTCGTGACGCGCCACACCGCGCACGACTGCTACTGCTACATGCTCGGCTTCACTCCGGGGTACTCGTACCTCGGCGGCATGGACCCGTCGCTCGAAACGCCCCGCCTGAAGAATCCCCGCGAGATCATCCCCGCGGGTTCGGTGGCGATCGGCGGCAAGCAGACGGGAATCTATTCGATAGCCAGTCCGGGAGGGTGGCGTCTTATCGGACGCACTCCCATGAAAATGTTCGACCCCGACCGCGACCCCGCCATCTTCCTCGAAGCGGGGATGTGGGTGCGCTTCCGGGCGATCGGCAAAGCCGAGTTCGACGAAATCGAGGCGGCGACCGCCAAGGGAATCTATCGCCCCGAAATACTCGAAGAGGTCTCGCCCCGGCTGGTCGGGGCCGGGGAGGCGAAGCCATGACCGCCCCGGTTTTTTCCGTCCTCGTTCCCGGTATGCTCACCACGGTCCAGGATTCCGGACGGTGGGGGTATCAGGGGAAGGGGATGCCCGTCGCGGGCGCCATGGACATGCAGGCGTTCGTCTTGGGCAACATACTCGTCGGCAACGACGAAAACGCCGCCGCGCTCGAAGTCACCCTGATGGGCCCGACCCTCTCCGTTGCCGAGGGGGAAGGCGTCGTCGCGGTCACCGGCGCGGATCTCGGTTTCAAAGTCAACGGCGGGGACGTTCCGAACTGGACCGTCGTCTCCGTCAAGGCGGGGGACGTTCTGTCCTTTACGGCGCCGCGTTCCGGGTGCAGGGCCTACCTCTGCGTCTCCGGAGGAATCGACGTCCCTCGGGTCATGGAGAGCCGTTCCACCTATACGCGGGCCAAGGTGGGCGGTCTGGAGGGGCGCGCCCTCAAAAAGGGCGACACGCTGCGCTGCGGCGAATCCGCTCCGCTGTGGAAACGCTGCGAAGGCCTGGTCTGTCCCGAAGCGCTCCGTCCTCTCCGCGATCCCGCAGCCCCGCTGCGCGTCATTCCCGGACCGCAGGACGACCTGTTCACCGAAAAGGGTCTTGCCTCTTTCTACGGCACGGAGTACGTCGTCTCCAACAGCGCCGACCGGATGGGGTACCGGATGGACGGCGAGCCGATAGAGCATACCGGAGCCGCCGACATCATCTCCGACGCCATCCCCTTGGGCGCGGTGCAAGTTCCCGGCCACGGACAGCCCATCGTCATGCTGGCCGACCGGCAGACCACCGGCGGATACACGAAGATCGGCGTCGTCTGCTCGGTTGATGTGGCGTCGCTCTCGCAGCGTCTTCCGGGAGCGACGGTGCGCTTTGTGAAGATATCGCTGAAGGACGCCGTCGAGCTTGTCCGCGGAGAGGCGAAGGCGCGGGAAGCGCTCCGCGCGCTCCGCGCGGCGTGGCGTTCCGGGACGCGCGCAGCTTCCGCGCCCGTCCTCTCGGAGTCTGCCGCGCCGTCGTGCGGCGAGGCGATTATGCGCGTCGACGGAAAGGAACACGTGATCTCCTGGGAGGAGATCGGGGAGGTGGAATGATGTTCGGAATCGATTTGAACAGCGACCTCGGCGAGAGCTTCGGGCCGTGGCGCATGGGAATGGATCGCGAAGTGATGGAGCACGTCAGCTCGGCGAACGTGGCGTGCGGCTTTCACGCGGGCGATCCTGAAGTAATGATCCGCACGGTGCAGGCGGCTAAAGAGGCCTCCGTCGCCGTGGGGGCGCACCCAGGACACCCCGACCTTCAGGGGTTCGGGCGGCGGACGATGGGGTGCACCCCCGATGAAGTGTACGCATTCACGCTCTACCAGATCGGCGCTATCCAGGCCGTCTGCACCGCGCAGGGCGTGCGCCTCGAACATGTGAAAGCGCACGGCGCGCTCTACAACCAGGCGGCGAAGGATCTGGCGATGGCGAAGGCCATCGCGCGCGCCACGCGCGACGCGGGCGGAAATCTCATCCTCCTCGGGCTTGCCAACTCGCTCTTCGAGCAGGCCGCTGCCGAGGAGGGCGTGCTCTACGCCGCCGAGGCGTTCGCCGACAGAGGGTACATGGACGACGGCAGCCTCGTGCCGCGCAGCAAGCCGGGCGCGTTCATCCATGACCCGGACGAAGCCGCCATGCGGATGGTCCGGCTCGTGAAGGAAGGCGTCGTCCGCTCCGCGGAGGGAAACGACATCAAGCTGAAAGCGCATTCGGTCTGCCTGCACGGGGATAACCCCTCGGCGGTCGAACTCGCCCGTCATATCAGGAAGACGTTGCAGGACAACGGTGTCCTCATCAGTACTATCCGGGAGGTGCTCGAAGGATGAAAG
>LVBO01000173.1 GCA_001604435.1 Synergistales bacterium Syner_01 | reverse complement strand
ATGTTTCGCAAGATAGTAGGCGGTGGAAACTCCGATGATGCCTCCGCCGACGATTACGACCTCAGCGTTCGATTTCCACTCCATTACTCGTCGCCTCCTTCTGCAAGGAGACCGATTTTAATAGGCTTCACGGGGGGGCGGACAGTCGCCGGAGCGACTTCCGAAATCGGCTTGCCCGTTTTTTTTGCGATCTCTCTCATGAGTATATCCTGGCATCCGCGTCCCTGGCACGGACCCATTCCGACGCGGAGAACGCGTTTCAATTCCTCGACGGTGTCGTATCCGCGATCGATCCACTCGTCGATCTCTTCGAGCGTGACCTCTTCGCACCGGCAGACATAAACTTTTTCATTGTTCTCAGGCGAAGTACTCATTATTTCACCACCCTTATCGCACGGAAAATCGTTACCAGGCTCTTCGGCGCTGAGACGTGCACAACATGCGTCCGGTCTTTTCGGGGCTGCGTGACATTCTCGACAGTGCCCTCACCGACACATTTCCCTTCACGGTCGAGGCATTGAATTTTTTGTCCTTTTGACGGAAGCGGAAGCATTTCGTACGGCAGTTTGTACAGCGCATTCTCCTCGGAGAAAGTAAGGTCGATGACGAAGCACGCAAGTCCGGGACAAGCGGAGACGCAAAGTGTGCACCCTGTGCACTTTTCCCAGTTGACGTTCGGAGTGTTGTTGATATCCTCGAACGGAAGAATAGCTCCAGTAGGGCAGCTGGTATGGCAGGGATTACAGGGGATTCTCTGAGGGCATTCAATGACCACTACTCCGCCTTTTTTCTTCTCCCAGAGTTCACGTGGAGGCAGGAGGGCTCCTTCTCTTTCTCCTGTCAAGACTCCGCTGTTGAACAGCATGTCCATGGTTTTATCACTCATGAGACGCACCCTCCCAACCTTTTACGAGAACGCATTCGATTCCCTGACAGATTCGGGCTCCTGCTTCGCCCATACGGAGCGATTCGAGGCGCCCCCAGTATTCGTCGATTTTCCCGTGTTCGGTGGGATAACCAAGAGAAGCGGCTGCGGAAAGGCCTGCGATGCGTCCTTCGACCATTGCGGCGCTGGCTTCTTCGATTCCGCTGGCGTCCCCGGCAGTATAAAAACCGGGGTTGGAGGTCCGCATTGTACGGTCTCTCTGCGCAACGTTTCCACAAAGCTGCGGAACGTACATCATTTTACAGCCGGCCTGCGAAAGAAGCTCTGTGGTAGGACTTAATCCGACAGCGATGCAAATCAAGTCGCACTCTATTTCTTCTTCAGGACCCACGTGTTCGAATTTTTCATTGAGCCCCGTAATAACAGCGCCGGTAACGACGTCCTCGCCCAACGCTTTCTTTATTGAGTGGCGCAGCAGAATGGGGACGCCCAAGCGTCGTATTTTTGCCGCGTGAACCCAGTAACCTCCGATTCGCGGGCCCGCCTCGACGATGGCGGCGACTTCAACGCCTGCCTGCATAAGTTGATAACTGACTATAAGGCCGATGTTGCCTGCTCCAATCATGAGAACTCGTTTCCCTGGCAGAACACCGTAGACGTTCATAAGAGTCTGTACGGCTCCGGCGCCGTAGACGCCGGGGAGGTCGTTGTTCGGGAAGGGGATCAGGCGTTCTTGTGCTCCCGTTGCAACAATGGTTTTTTGTGATTTTATCTGGAAAACTTCCTCTTCGCCGCGCATTGCCGTGAAGGTGTCGTCTTCTATATAATAACCGGTGACTGTTGTGTTTTGAAGGATAGAAACGCTGTCTTTAAAGGAATCTATTTCGTTGAGCAAAATATCCGCAATTTTAAAACCGCGTGTTCCGGCATACTCGTCTTTGCTGCCGAAGAACTTGTGAGTCTGTTTTATTAGCTGTCCCCCGAGGCGAAGGTCGCTTTCGACGACCAGAACCTTTGCCCCTGCCGATGCGGCTTCCGCCGCTGCGCTCAGCCCTGCGGCGCCCCCGCCGATGACAAGAACCTCCGTGGCGGTTTGTTTCATGAATACGCCCTCCCGTCGTTGGAATCGGGAACGTTCCCTTTGCCGTGTTGCGTTTCAACTTCCATTCCGGCTTTCAATGGAGTGATGCACGTCCTCACGTTGGGAACTCCGTCGACGATCATAAAACAGCTGCTGCATTTTCCTATTGCGCAGAAAAACCCTCTCGGTCGGTGCATTTCAGCTGTTTCCCGGTAGATTCGTACACCGTTTGCATGAAGCGCCATTGAAATAGGTTCTCCCTCGAATCCTTCGAGCTCCTTACCGTCAAAAAAGAAGCGAACTTTTTCCCCGTGAACAAAATCGAGAATGGGATGTTCCTCGATCAGGGCGAGTTCGTGTCCTTTTCCTCCCGGACCTACTTTCTCATCCAATACAGCTTCCTCCTTTCGCAGATCAAGAACATGCGCAAATCATAGAGCGCGATGCCCCAAAAGGGACATATCTGTTGTGTATCCGCCGTTATGCGCGAAATCTGGAAAAATGTGGAGCAGTGAAGAAGATGGACTTATAACGTGTTTTTTAGGTCGGGCCGATATCTCCTCCCGAAATAGGATGGGGTTTACTGTGTTCAATTTTCTTCCGTGAGGTGGAGCTTTGTCAAGGGTCAACTCGTGATTTATTTCCAAAGCAATGGCAATAGAAGGAATTGGCGAAATGAGTTCTTCTCTTTTTTATCTAGATCAAAGCTATAGATAAAAAAGAGAAGAATTCAGCGGGGGTTGCCTAAAAGCCGATTTGAATATATCCTGTACTCTACATCGTCAGTATGCTTCTTTTCATATTCATTTTCCCTTCTTTTACTCTAACAAAGGGGGTAATATGTTATGTTTTATATGAATGCCGAAAGCATCCTTTCGTCTTTTTCTTTCTCCGGTGTAATGGACGCCGTCGCCGACGCCATGATTGACCTTGAAACTTCTCCCCAAAACCTTGTTGCTCCTCTTCGCACGTCTGTTCCTCTTGAGAAAAACACACTAATGATGATGCCCTGTCTTTCCAAAACAGACTGGGGACTGAAGGTATTGACGCTCTTTCCGGATAATCCTGTACGGCTCAAACCATTTATCAACGGTCTTTTTCTCCTTTTCGACGGTTCCGACGGCAGACCCGCCGCGCTTCTCGACGGACGGACTTTAACCGCAGTCCGGACCGGCGGGGTCGGAGGCTTAGGAGTTCGCACCCTCTCGGCTCCTCATGCAACCCGGTTAGGAATTGTCGGCGCGGGGGAACAAAGCTATTGGCAGGTTCGTTTCGCGTGTTCTGTACGGCCTTTTTCCCGTGTGCTTCTGTATGATACAATCGAATCAAAGGCGGAGATTTGCGCCGAACGCATACGAAGGGTGTGTCCGGAACTCGAGATAGAAATTACCAAAAGCACCACGACATTGCTGAAAAACTCGGATGTCGTAATAACAGCCACCAATGCACCGGCTCCTGTTTTTGAGAACAGTCCCGTATACTTTGAAGGAAAAACATTCGTCGGCATAGGGTCGTACCGCCCGGATATGAGAGAGTATCCAGATGCTCTTTTCAGAGCGGTTCAAAACATATATGTCGACACGGAACACGCTTTCCATGAAACCGGCGATCTTATTGAACCTCTGGAATCGGGTGTTGTTTCAAGGAAAGATATTCGTTCATTGGGAGATTTGCTCTCCGACCAAAAGGGCAGTGTTGCTTTTGAATCCGGAGCATTTTTCAAATCCGTCGGCTATGCGGCATTTGACCTTTTCGTAGCTCGGTATCTTTTCCAGCGGGGTGTTGAGAATGGAAAAGCTATAGACTTGGGAGAGTAAGAACGTATCATTGAAAAGAAGGTGGGGAGGGTATGAGAGAAGACGATGATCTTTTGAGAAAGAGCGTCGATGCAATGGCCCGTGCATTGGCTCTCTATCACGCGATTTTCGCCCGCGAGGCGATAGCGATGCTGGGGAAAGATCAGGCTACCGCTCTTGTGGAAAACGTAGTAGAGAAGTTCGGGCGAGAACGTGGTCGGCGTATCCGCGAGGAAGCGCTTTTAGC
>LVBO01000014.1 GCA_001604435.1 Synergistales bacterium Syner_01 | reverse complement strand
GGGCGAGAGGACAAGCGCGATCTTCTTCCCGTCGTAGTAGTTCGTCGTCAGGCGCACCGTGGACGAAGGCGCCTGTCCTGCGGGAGAGTACCCGAGCTGCTGCCGCTGCTCGTTCAACAGCGAGAGAAATCCGCGCAGCCTGAACGGCGATACGGGGAGATTGAACGTCAGCTCGATGACGACGTTGTTGCTCTCGGTGAAGTCGATCTGCTGCGCCCTCAGAAGCTTCAACGGTTCGGTGAAGAACTCGAAGCTCTGCTTTCCGGAGAGCCGCCGTCCCTTCGCGTCCTGCAACGACTCCTTGGCTGTCGCGCGGTATCGCGTCGCCTGCTGGAGATTCGCCACGGGGGTGAAGACGAACGTCTTCTGGTCCGTCCATTTGCCCGCTCCGCGTATGGACGGCGAAAATTCAACCGGCATGCTCTGCTGCGGCGCGGTCTTGCCGACAAGACTCTTCTCCACGACCGGCTGCGAGAAGGCGATCTTCACCGGCATCCTGCCCTTGACCATGCCTCCGGGAGAAAACGAGAGAATGGTGAAATCATCGGCCGCCAACGCTCCGTACGCTCCCCCGACGAGTAAAACGATCGAGAGAAGCGCCACACACAACTTTCTCATATCTATCCTCTCCTTTTTCTCTGGTGTCGATAGTAGTGCGCCCTGCATGTCGTTTCTTTTGGAATTATACCGCGAATCGCGGAGAAGGGGGGCATAATGAAAGGAAGAATACGAAATACACGGAAGCTCCTACGGAAAAAAGAAGAGAAGACATTCCGCAACCGGTCGCGGCGTCTCTCCGTGAATGGGTACTTTCGGGTGAGGCCGGACAGAAGAATGCCTTCTCTCTGTTCGTCGATCAAGGGGGCGTACCGGCGTTCTCCCCCTTGATCGACGGGTTCAGTCGGTTATTCGCGGAATTTCAGGTTCGTCAGCCACTCCTGTATCCGCTCTTCATACTCCTCCATGGAATCCGCGGCGACCGAGACATGGATACGGAACAGCCAGGGATCGGTAAACAGGAAGAGGTCGATGTTGTTCCGGGCATCCTCGTCGTCGCCTGTCTTGAACTCGGCCCCGGCGACGGGGTAGGAGTACAGCTTCGCAAAACCGTCGAGAGAGGGCGTGACCTTGATTCGATCTTCCTCTATCCCTTCGAACTCGGCGACGAGCTTCCCAATGTTTTCGGGAGTTACCGGTTCTCCGTCGGTATTCGAAACCGGCAGTCTTTCCACGACGAGCGCGACGACTCCGCCGTCCAGAATGCGTGTAAAGGAGGCGACGCCTTCGTCGTTCATATCGAAAGCGGCACGCTCCACTTCCTCGGGGAACTTGGAAACTTCGATCCACAACCCCTCGACGGCGTCGTCGGAAACCTGCCCCTCATTGTCGTAGTACTCTGTTTCCATGCCGAGGATCGCCCAAGTATCCTTGCCGCCGAATTTGTGCGGTTTCGCCAGCGCCTCGAAGGAACCGAGCAGATCGTTTTCGTCCTCCGCGTTGTAGATTTCGCCGCGCATGACGATCTGTCCTTTCGAGTTCTTCTCCGCCTCGTCGACTCTTGCGTAATACGCGGCCTCTCCGTCGGCGCCTTCGAAGTGGTAGAGCTTCCCGTCGAAAAAGTACGGCGGATCCGATTCCGTCACGCTCGCGAGTTTCTTATAGTCGACGTCGAAATACTTTTTAATGGTCTCGGTGACGTACTTCCCCTCGAT
>LVBO01000172.1 GCA_001604435.1 Synergistales bacterium Syner_01 | reverse complement strand
GCCGCGAAGCTCGATCTCCACGCGCATCGGCTTCGTCGTGAAGCACGTCGGGTCGATCAGCCACGCCATGCAGGTGGGGTCGTGCAGAGGGGGCGCGTCCCAGCCGAAGACCTCCTTCTGCGACTTGGCGAAGAACTCCATCATCTCGGCGAAAAGGATCGCCTGCGGGTTGCCGAGCGAGCGGACTTTCGCCACCATTGCGGCGGTCGCGTTCGCCTTGCGCGTGACGTCGAGCCCCATCATGACGATCGGGCGTCCGCACGTGAAGACGACGTGCGCCGCCTCGGGGTCGGCGTAGATGTTGAACTCGGCCGACGGGGTGACGTTGCCGTGCTGGTAGGCGCCGCCCATGAGGACGATGCGTTCGATCTTCTCGACGATCTCCGGCTCCTTGCGGATGGCCATGCCGATGTTCGTCAGCGGCCCCGTGGGGACCAGCGTGATCGGGTCGTTCGAGTCCAGCAGCAGGTCGATGATCAGGTCCACCGCGTGGCGCGTGTCCAGCCCCAGCTCCGGCTCGTCGAAGACGGGGCCGTCGAGCCCCGATTCGCCGTGAATATCGCCCGCGATCACCTGTTCGCGGACCATCGGACGGGACATGCCCGCCGCGATGGGGATGTCGGCGCAACGCTTCGACGCATTGCAGACGTTGAGCGCGTTCCGGACGGTCTTTTCGAGCGTCTGGTTGCCCGCCACCACGGTCACGGCCTTGAGGTCGATCATCGGGTGGACGGCCGCCATCAGGATGGCGACGGCGTCGTCGTGTCCGGGGTCGCAGTCGTGAATGATCTTTACAGGTTTCTTCCCAGTTGTAGCCATTGCAGCACCGCCTTTTCTCAAACTTCCGCGCATCGGGCGCGGTCAAAATTCCGTTTCCGGAAAAAATGTTATATCGCGCTCTTCCGCGCCGTCTCCGCGCGCTTCTTGCGCATCATGGCGAGGGTGAGGACGACCACTGTGACGACGTACGGGATCATCAGGATGAACTGCGACGGCAGTCCCAAAGATTGCAGCCGCGAGCCGAGGGAGTCGGCGAAGCCGAAGATCAGGCAGCCGATCCACCCCCAGAAGGGATTCGCGCCGCCGAAGAACATCGCCGCCACGCCCATGAAGCCGCGGCCGTTGGTCATGTTCTCCACGAACATGCGGGAGTACCCCAGCGAGAGGTGCGCCCCGGCGATGCCGCCGAGGATTCCGGAGTAGAGCATCACCTCGAACTTGCGAAGCGTGACGTTGATTCCCGCCGTCTCCGCCGCCGGCGGGTTGAGCCCCACGCTGCGGAGGCGGAGCCCCCAGACCGTCTTGTAGAGGATGAAGGCGAGGACGAAGACAAGGACGATCCCGACCGGCTCGAAGAGGGAGTAGTCGTTGAAGAGCGTGTCGAGCAGCCTGTTGCCGCCGAAGTCGAAGTTCAGGCGCGGCATCGGGACGATATCGTTGTGGTGGAAGCTGCCGGAGACGCCGAAGGTGCGCTGGAGCAGAAAGCGGGTCATGGCGATGGCGAGCATGTTCACCCCCATGCCGACGACGAAGATGTCCGCCTTCGCCTTGAGGTGCGCGAAGGCCATGAAGGCCGCGACCACGACGCCGGTGATGATGGCGGCAAGAAGGCCCAGCACCCAGCTTCCGGCGAAGTAGCTCGTGGTCACGGCGGCGAACGCGGCGAAGATCATGATGCCTTCGATGCCGATGTTCAGGATGTTCGCCTGCTGGGTCAGGACGCAGGCCAGCGTGGCGTACAGTATCGGCGTGGCGGCGCGGATGGTCGAGCGCACGAGGGTCGCGTTGAAGACGAGGGAGAGTATCTCGTTCAGTCCGTCCATTACGCTGCCTCCTCTCCGGCGCTTCGGGCGGTTCTGCGCCGCGAGTAGGCGAAGAGTCCCTCCATGGCCGCAAGCAGGATGAAGACCGCGATGATCGTGTCGATCAGGGTCTTGGGGACTCCGGTGAAGCGCTCCATCCCCAGCGCGCCGGTCTTGAGGACGGCGAGGAAGAGCGAGAGCACCGGCACCATGCGGATATCGTTCTTCGCGATCAGCGAGGCGAGCATTCCGTCGAAAGCGATTCCGGGCGAGAAGTTGTCGAGGAAGTGTCCGTGGATGCCCATCACCTCGATGGCCCCCGCGAGGCCGCCGATGGCTCCGGAGAGAATCATCCCCCAGATC
>LVBO01000171.1 GCA_001604435.1 Synergistales bacterium Syner_01 | reverse complement strand
CGACGCGGCTGGTCAAGCTCTCCCGCGTGCTCACGGGGCACATGGCGGGCAGCCTGGCGCAGGTCAGCGTCATCATGAGCACGCTGATGGGCGGCGTCTCGGGCTCCGCGAACGCGGACGCAGTGATGGAGTGCCGCATCCTCGGCCCGGAGATGATCAAGCAGGGGTACTCGCGCGGCTACGGCGCGGCGGTCAACGGCCTCACCGCCATGATTACCTGCACCATCCCGCCGAGCATGGGCTTCATCATCTACGGCTCGGTGGGGGAGGTCTCCATCGGCCGGCTCTTCGTCGGCGGCATCGTTCCGGGACTCCTGATGATGGCCATGATGATGGTCACGGTGCACTTCACCGCGAAACGGCGAAACTACCTGCCGGTGAACGACAGGAAACCGACCGCGGGCGAGGTGCTGTCGGCGGTGAGGGAGAACATCTACGCCCTGATCTTCCCGGTCATTCTGATCGCCGGAATCCGCTTCGGCCTGTTCACCCCCTCCGAGGCGGGCGCGTTCGCCGCGGGGTACGCCCTCTTCGTCGGCGTCTTCATCTACAAGGAGATCACCTGGAAGGTCTTCATCGACACGGTGAACCAGAGCGCGGTGGACATCGGCGTGCTCATGCTCATCCTCACGCTCTCCGGCACGTTCGGCTACGCGATCGTCTACGGGCGCGTGCCGCAGTCGATCGCCGAGTTCCTGATCGGGATCACCTCGAATCAGTACTTGCTGATGTCCCTGATCATCGTCCTGCTGATCCTGGCCGGAATGTTCGTCGAGACGACCGTGTGCGCGCTGCTGCTGACGCCGGTCTTCATTCCCGTGATCACGCGGCTCGGCATCGACCCGGTGCACTTCGGCGTCATCATGATGACGACGCTGACCAGCGGCATCATGACGCCGCCGGTGGGCATCGCCCTCTATTCGACGTCGGAGATCATGGGGTGCACGCCGCAGGAGACTGCGAGGGAGGCGATTCCGTTCTACATCACGCTCTTCGCCCTCATCGTCGTCCTGGTGCTTTTTCCGCAGATCGTCCTGTTCCTGCCCAACCGTGTGTTCGGGTAATATACGCGGGAGGCTTTCAAAAAAAGACGTTGCCACAGGCTCTTTCGAGCCGCGAAGGGAGAATTGACGCATGAAACTCGCAATGGTCTTCTACCGTCATCATCTGACGAAGGAGAACTTCCGCTACGCGAAGCAGCTCGGCTGCACCCACCTGGTGCTCCACCTGGTGGACTACTTCAATAGAGAGAAGGACCCCGTCACGGGAGACAATCAGCCCGTCGGGGACTCCGACGGCTGGGGCGTGACCCGCAACCGCGAAGTATGGAGCTACGACGAGCTGCGCGCCATCCGGAAGATGGTGGACGAGGAGGGGCTCGTCCTGGAGGCCCTCGAGAATTTCGACCCCGGCTTCTGGTACGACGTCCTGCTCGACGGTCCGAAGAAGATCGCGCAGATGGACGGGCTCAAGCAGCTCATCCGCAACGTCGGGCAGGCGGGCATCCCGATCATGGGGTACAACTTCAGCCTCGCCGGAGTGGCGGCGCGCATCAGCGGCCCGTTCGCGCGCGGCGGGGCGGAGTCGGTCGGCTGCGACGGGTGCGACACTCTGCCGCTGCCGGAGGGAATGGTGTGGAACATGGTCTACGACCCGGAGGCCCCGAAGGG
>LVBO01000170.1:2753-5968 GCA_001604435.1 Synergistales bacterium Syner_01 | reverse complement strand
CGCGCCGCCTCCTTGTTGCTCCCGGTGGCATAGATATGCCGCCCGAGCCGCGTTCTTGAAAGGAGGAAGTTGAAGACCAGCCAGAGCGCGAGCGCGATCCAGATCGTGTTGAAAAAGCCGCCCAGCCTGCCGTAGTAGAAGAAGTTCCGGAAGCCCTCGGCGGCGGGCCCTATGGAGTCGGTATTGTAGTTGTTGTTCACGATCTGCGCGATGCCGCGCGCAATGGTCATCGTCCCCAGCGTGGCGATGAAGGGCGGCAGATTGAACTTGGCCACCAGGCAGCCGTTGAGCACACCGACCATAAGACAACAGATCAGCGTGACGACCACGGCGACCCACGGATTCATCCCCATCGTCATCAGCGTCGCCGAGACCATACAGCTCATCCCCACCACCGAACCGATGGAGAGGTCGATATTGCCGGTGATGAGCACATACGACTGACCGATGCCGATCAGAAGGATCGGCGCTATCTGGCGCAGCAGGTTCCCGACGTTGCGCCCCGAGAAGAAGATCGGGTTCAGAATGCCGAACACCACGCAGAGTACCACCAGACCGAACGCGGCGGTCACAACCTGCCCCATGCCTCTCGCCGCGAAAAACCGCGCGAGACGGGAGGGGCTTCTCGAATCCATGCCCACAGTCATCGCTCCCCGTGTAGAATGATCAATCCCCGGCCGCAAGGCCGAGTTTGTCCTCGAAGCGCGTGGCGCATTCGAGGATCTTCTCCTGCGTCGCCGTCCCGGCGGGAAACTCCCCCGTCACGCGGCCGTCGCACATGACGACGATCCTGTCCGCGATGCCGAGGATCTCCGGCATCTCCGACGAGATGAAGAGCACACCGAGTCCTCTCATCTTGAGATCGTTCATGAGATGGTAGATTTCGGCCTTCGCCGCCACGTCTATCCCCCTGGTCGGCTCGTCGAAGAGCACCACGCGGAACTCCCGCGCGAGCCACTTGCCGACCACCAACTTCTGCTGGTTGCCGCCGGAGAGGCTGTCGGCGTTCTGCTCCGCGTTCGAGAGCCTGATCGAGAGGTTCTTCACCGTCCGCTCCACCATCTCCCGCTCGCCTCCGCTGTTCACCGTCGACAACACTCCCTTGAGGATATCGAGGTTCGGAAGAGCGACATTCTCGCGGATGCTCAGCTTGGTGCAGAGCCCGTCCTTTTTTCTGTCCTCCGGCACGAGGACGATGCCGGCCTCGATCGCGTCCATCGGTTTTTCGATACGCAGAGGCCGTTCGTCGAGCAAAATCTCCCCGCCGTCCTTCGGGTCCGCTCCGAAGAGCGCGCGGGTCATCTCGGTCCGACCTGCGCCCATGAGTCCGGCGACGCCGACGATCTCTCCTTCGCGCAGCTCGAAGCTCACGTTCCGCACCTGACGCCCCGCGTTCAGCCCCTTCACCCGGAGTATCGTCCGTCCGAGCGGCGCCTCCACCCTCGGAAACTTCTCTTTCATTTCGCGTCCCACCATATTCGAGATAATCTCCGCCATGGTGGTATCGCCGAACTTGGTCGTCGTGATGTACTTGCCGTCGCGGAGGATGGTCACGCGGTCCACGATATGCTGCAATTCTTCAAGCCGGTGCGAGATGTAGACGATGCCGCACCCTTGCTCGCGCAGTGAACGTATGATATGGAACAGGTCGTTGATTTCCTTCGAAGTGAGCGCGGAGGTGGGTTCGTCCATGACGAGGATCCGCGCGTTCGTGGAGAGCGCCTTGGCGATCTCCACCATCTGCTGCTTCGAGATGGGAAGGGATCCCACCACGGTATCGGGAGCGATGTCGATGTTCAGGCGGGAGAGCACCTCCGCGGCGCGGATGTTCATCTCCCCGTCGTCGAGCATTCCCGAACGGAGCAGCTCCCTGCCGAGGAAGATGTTCTCCGCGACGGTGAGGTGCGTGCACATGTTCAGCTCCTGATGGATGACGGCGATGCCCAGCTCCTTCGCCCGCTTCGGCGTCATCTCGTCGATCTCCTCTCCGAAGACCCGGATTGTTCCTGCGTCGCGGGTGTAGATGCCGCCGAGGATCTTCATCAGCGTCGATTTTCCGGCGCCGTTCTCGCCAAGGAGCGCGAGCACCTCGCCGCTCTTCAAATGCAAAGAAACGCCGTCCAGCGCCCTGATTCCGGCGAAGGACTTGCCGACGCCCTCAAGCTCGACTATGTATTCCGACACGCCGCCACCTCCGGTTGTTGCAGCTGGAGAGCTCTCGTATTCGACGGGCTTTCGTTGCGGAAGAACACGCTCCGGAGGTTACGCCCCCAGAGCAGTATACGTTCACCTTCATTCCATCGAGTGAAACAATACGTATGCGCTCTCTATCCCGTACTCTTAATTTAAAGCTTCCATAGTGTAGCATATACACTGCTCTTCCAGCAATCATCGCTTGAATACGATTCTCTTTCGGGCATACAAAAAAACCCTCCGGACCAAAAAGGCCCCGGAGGGTTGCGTGCCAAGCGCGAGGAATCGTACGCCCGGATTTAGTACATATCGCCCATTCCGCCCATTCCGCCCATGCCGCCGGGCATGGCGGGCTCTTTCTTCTCGGGCTTGTCGGCGACGATAGCCTCGGTGGTGAGCACCATCGCGGCGATGGAACCGGCGTTCTGGAGGGCGCTGCGGGTCACCTTCACGGGGTCGATGATTCCGGCCTCGATCATGTCGACGTAGTCGCCGCTGACCGCGTTGAGACCGTGTCCGGCCTTCAGGCCGCGGACCTTCTCCACGACGACGTCGCCCTGGTACCCGGCGTTCTCGGCGATGAGGTGCAGCGGAGCGGTAAGCGCCTTCAGGACGATCACGGCGCCGGTGCGCTCGTCGCCGACGAGGGTGCCGACGAACTTGTCAAGGGCTTCCACGCAGCTCACGGGGGCTACGCCGCCGCCCGCCACGATACCCTCTTCGACCGCCGCGCGGGTCGCGTTGAGCGCGTCCTCGATGCGGTGCTTGAGTTCCTTCTGCTCGGTCTCGGTCGCGGAGCCGACCTGGATGACGGCCACGCCGCCGACGAGCTTGGCAAGGCGCTCCTGAAGCTTCTCCTTGTCGTACTCGGAGGTGGAATCCTCGATCTCCTTCTTGATCTGGGCGGCGCGCTTGCGGATCTCCTCGGAGTCGCCCGCGCCTTCCACGATGGTGGTCTCTTCCTTGGTGATGCGGACTTTCTTCGCCTTGCCGAGCATGGAGAGTTCGGCGCTGTCGAGCTT
>LVBO01000170.1:0-2720 GCA_001604435.1 Synergistales bacterium Syner_01 | reverse complement strand
CCTTGATGTTGCTGACCTTGCCGTCGTGGATGAGGATGTAGGCGTCGTCGAGCGAGACTTCCATTCTCTCGGGGTCGGTGACCATGTAGGGGCTGATGTAGCCCTTGTCGAACTGAAGGCCTTCGACCATCTCAAGGGTTGTGCCGACGGTCTGGCTGTCCTCGACGGTGATGACGCCGTCCTCGCCGACCTTGTCCATGGCCTCGGCGATGAGCTGGCCGACCGCCTTGTCGTTGGCGGAGATGGCGGCGACCTGGGCGATCTTGTCGCGGTTCTTGACGGAGATGGCCTTCTTCTTCAGCTCGTCGACGACGAGGTCGATGGCTCTCTCGATACCGGAGCGCATCTGCATGCCGTTGGCGCCGGCCGCGACGTTCTTCATGCCCTCGGCGATGATCGCGCGGGCGAAGACGGTTGCGGTGGTGGTGCCGTCTCCGGCGATGTCGTTCGTCTTGGAGGCGACTTCTTTCAGAAGCTGCGCGCCGGTGTTCTCGTACACGTCCTCGAGCTCGATCTCCTTGGCGATGGTCACGCCGTCGTTGGTGATGGTGGGCGAGCCGAACTTCTTCTCAAGCACCACGTTGCGCCCCTTGGGGCCGAGGGTCACGCCGACGGTGTCGGCAACTTTATCGATACCGCGAAGCATCGCGCGGCGAGCTTCTTCTCCGAAAATAAGAATTTTAGCCATAATCGTTTACCTCCTCAGAAATTCAGACTACTTATCGATGATCGCAAGCACGTCGCGCTCGCTGAAAATAACGTACTCGTCGCCGTCGAGCTTCACTTCGGTGCCCGCGTACTTGCTGAAGATGATGCGGTCGCCGACCTTGACTTCAAGCGGAAGCTTCTGGCCGTTCTCAAGGACCTTGCCGGTGCCGACGGCGATGACTTCGCCCTCGGTGGGCTTTTCTTTCGCGGTATCCGGAAGCACGATGCCGCCCTTGGTCTTCTCCTCGTTATGCAGTACCTTGACTACAAGTCTGTCTCCAAGCGGTTTCAGGTTCATGGTACAAATCCCTCCCAAATGTATGTTTTTACAAAATGCTAGCACTCGATATTGTTGAGTGCTAAATTGTCCGGGATAGATATTACGTATGAAGGGACGGATTCTCAAGAGCGGTGAGAAGTAAATACACTCGATTATGGCCATTAAAAAGACTAAAATCGGCTTTTTTCTACGTATATCAACACATTCCGGAAGAATTACTTTTTCCAAAGCTCCCACGACGGATCCGGGGCCAGATCAAGGGAAGAACGCGCTCCTCTGCGAAAGGCCGAATAGCCCGCCGCGGCGATCATGACGGCGTTGTCGGTGCAGCGGTTTTTGGGGGGGAGGTAGACCTTCCACCCTTTTTCCTGAAGAAGCGCGTTTCTCAACGCGCTGTTCGCCGCGACGCCGCCCGAAATGGAGACGGATCGCACGCCCGTCCGACGCGAAGCGAGGCGCAGTTTCGTCATCAGAGAGTCGGTCACGGCTTTTTGGAAGGAGGCGCAGACGTCCTCGACCGAAATCTCGATCCCTTCGTTCCGCAGCTTCTTGATCCGTGTGAGCACCGCGGTCTTGAGTCCGCTGAAGCTGAAGACGATCTCCGGGCTCCCCTTAAGGGGCGAGGGGAAGTCGAAAGCATCGGGATTTCCCGAGGCGGCAAGCTTGTCCACAACGGGTCCGCCGGGATACGGGAGGCCGAGCACCTTCGCGACCTTGTCGTACGCTTCTCCCGCCGCGTCGTCTCGAGTTCCGCCGAGAAAGACGTAGGTCCCGAACTTTTTGACGAGCACGATCTCCGTATGCCCCCCCGAGACGACCATGCAGAGAAAGGGCGGCGAGAGCTCGGGGTGCGAAACGACATTGGCGAAGATATGCCCTTCGAGATGGTTCACGCCGAGCAACGGAACGTTCCATGCGAGGGAGAGCGCCTTCGCCGCCATCACGCCGACGAGCAACGACCCCATGAGCCCCGGCCCGGCGGTGACGGCGACGAGCCCTATCTCCCGCCGGGGATCGACGACGCCCGCCCTGCGGAGCGCCTCTTCGGTGAGCGGAAGAAAGGCTTCCAGATGCCTCCGCGCCGCGAACTCGGGGATGACACCTCCGAACGGGACGTGGTCATCGAGCTGGCTGGAGAGCAGCTCCGCCTCCACCTGTCGTTCCCCGCGAAGGACGGCGACCGCCGTGTCGTCGCAGCTGCTCTCCATTCCGAGGGTCAAAAACGTCTCTTCCGGGAGGCTCATCGTATGGGGAACTCCAGCTCCGTGCTGTAATCGCCGACGGAGACGGTGCGCGTCTTCCCTTTCACGGCGGCGAGAGGCACGGCGACCGCGAAGCCCGCCGAGAGGTCGGGCGGCAGTTCGCCCACCGGGACATAGTGCTTGTTCGTGAGTACATCCTCCGGTGTGAGCTCGTGCGCGCCGATCTTGATCATCGGCAGCTGCAGGTCGAGATTCTTCACCGTTCGGAGCCGGACGATGAAGAGCGCCTTCTTGCGCGTCTCTTTCGTCCCGTAGAAGTAGATGTTGTCCCGCAGCCAGTCGGGAGCGCCAGAATCCTTCACCACGGCCTCCGAGAGCGCGCCGTCGACGTAGACGAAGGCGAACTGCGCCCTCGCGCCGATGATCAGTTCGCCGAACTCTTCGCCCTCGAACCAGAGAATCGCGCTTCTCTTTTCGAGGAGCGACTCCACGTCTCCCGCGTGCGACTGCACCGGAAGGAGCAGCGCGAG
>LVBO01000169.1 GCA_001604435.1 Synergistales bacterium Syner_01 | reverse complement strand
CGGGAGCGCGCTTATTTCATGGATGAATGCGGCGCCTACCTTCCAGGGGCCGTTTCTGTCGGCGGTGGTGCGTTCGACTATTCCCGAGGAGGGGCCCTGGTCCGAATGGGAAAAGGTGCTTATTCTCAACAGATGGATGCGAAAAGCAGGCTGGGAGAGCACCGTACATTGGTTGACCGCGCATGCCCTCGATGACGGCGCTCCAGCGACCGGCGGATCGGTTCTCCGTCCAGTGCTGGAGTTGAACCTCGCCGGTATCTCTCCGTTTTTCCTCGATCTTGGTCAGAGTCAGAGTCCGAACGAAACGCCTCCCTCGCTGTGGGGAAAGCACATCTATACCTCCGCCGGGAGCAGCCTTACCGGCCGAATAGTAAGCGGTAGTTCCGCCGCCGAGCACAGGCTTTCGGTCGAATGGAGCCTTGAACTCTCCGCCGACGGCGAGGCGAACGGGCGGGTCGACGTCTTCGTCCGTAACGGATGGAATGCTTTTTTCTTCCCCGGAGGGAGCCCGAATGCGATGACGCTGAAACGTCTCGTGAGCGAGCTGTTTCCAAATCTTCCCTTCGTCGAAGGGACTGAAACGGTAAAATCCATCAAGTACGGATGGCAGGCGACGTTCCCCGTTTCGTTGCGGAACAGTATCGTGAGCGGAGGCTCCATGCTCTTCCCCTATCCGGCGGTTGTACCGGCGTGGCTGAATGAACTGAGCAGATGGTCGGAAGAGTACAGGATGAACTTTCCCTTCGTGATCGAACAGAGCTTCACGCTGAAACTTCCTCCGAAAACGGATATTGTGATGTTGCCTGCTTCCGCGACGCGCTCGCTGGAGAAAGTGAAGTACGAGGAAACCGTTTTTTACAACCGCCGCCGCAACACGCTGACGGCGGCGGCGAAGCTTGTTCTGAGCACTGATACGATAAACGATGCAGCGGGAAGAAGTCTCGCCGAAGCCGTCCAGCGATGGATGTCCTGGGGGACGAAGAACCTTCCCATGCGTTCGCGTTAAACGAAGAGAACCTATGGAGGTGGCTGTATGGCGGATGTAACAAAATCCCTTCGGGGGATCGTTGGAAACGCGTTGCGGAAACTGGCTGACGAAAAGGGAGTCCCTTCCTCCGACCTGCCGGAGATCGCATTTGAAAAACCTAAACGAGAGGGACAGGGAGACATTTCGACGAACTGTGCGATGAAGCTCAGCAAACTGTTCGGAGAAAAACCTCTTGCTCTTGCCGGAATGATCGTCGATCGTCTTGAGGAGAACGAATTCGTTGCGAAGGTTGAAGTGGCCGCTCCCGGTTTCATCAACTTCTTTCTCTCGATGAAGTGGATGGAAAATGTCCTCTCCGAGATTCTCCGCGGGGGGAAAAAGTACGGTTCTTCCGCTCTCGGCGAAGACCGGAAGGTGCAGGTCGAATTCGTCAGCGCGAATCCCACCGGCCCGCTCCACGTAGGGCACGGCAGAGGAGCGGCCGTCGGAGACATTATAGCGTCCATCCTCTCGTTCACAGGGTGGAGAGTCGAGCGCGAGTACTATATCAACGACGCGGGACTCCAGATGGATATTCTCGGACGCTCGACACAGTCCCGCTATTTCGAGGTCGCATGCGTTCCCGAAAAGGCTCCCTTCCCCGAGGACGGGTACAAGGGCGAGTATATCTACGACATCGCGCGCGCTGTTCGCGAGCTTGAGGGCGACCGTTTCCTCTCAATGCCCCTGGAGGAAAGTCGACCGTTCTTCAAAAAATTCGCTGCGGACGCTATACTGGAAACGATAAAAAATGACTTGGCCGATTTCGGGGTGAAGTTCGATGTTTGGTTCTCCGAGAAGAGTTTGTATGAACGCGATTTAGTGCCCTGGGCCATGGAGACTCTCAAAGAACGCGGATTCGCTTTCGAAAACGAAGGCGCCCTCTGGTTCAAGTCGACGGATTTCACCGACGAGAAGGACAGAGTGCTGATCAGGAGCAACGGAGTTCCCACGTACTTCGCGTCGGATATTACGTATCACAAGGAGAAATTCGACAGGGGCTTCGAAAAAGTCATCGACATCTGGGGGGCGGATCATCACGGATACGTTCCGAGGATGAAAGCGGGCGTCGAGGCGCTTGGGAGGAAAGCCGAGGATCTCCAGGTGCTCCTTATACAGTTCGTCAATCTTCTGCGGGACGGTCAGCAGATCCCGATGTCCACGCGATCCGGCCAGTTCGTCACGCTCAGAGACGTACTGGACGAAGTTGGAGTTGATGCGACGCGCTTTTTCTTCGTCATGCGACGGAGCGATTCTCACCTTGATTTCGACCTTGAACTTGCAAAACAGGCATCCAATGACAATCCCGTCTACTACGCTCAGTACGCGCATGCCCGTATCCGCAGCGTTCTCCGAGAGGCGCAGACGCGTGACGTGCCGCTGCCGGATGCTGCCGAGATAAATATCGAGGCGCTCTCCGGCGATGAAGAGAAACGCCTGCTCGCCAGACTGGGCGCCTTCCCCGAAGAGATGGAAAAGGCGTCGCGCGAACTTGCGCCCCATATCCTGGTTACCTATGTATTGGATCTCGCCGCCGATTTTCACTCCTTCTACAACGCCTGCCGCATTCTCGGCGAGGAGGAGTTCGTGATGAAAGGGCGTCTGCTCCTTGTCCAGGCCGCCGGTACGGTGCTTTCAACTGCGCTGGGACTGCTTGGAGTTTCCGCTCCCGAGAGGATGTAAGAATGTGCTTCGCCTCCGTTGGATTCTGCTCGCGGCGCTTCTGAGCCTTTTTGCGGCCATAATGGGAACATCCTATTTCCTTGAAATCCAGAAGATCAACCGTCTTACCGCCATCGTCGACGAGCGGATGGCAATTCTGGTCTCGATGAGCCGCGCTGTTCAGGAACTACAGGAGAAGATAGCGTTCTACGGCACTACGGAGGGGCTGGCTCACCTTGCCCGCGAACAGTACAACCTCTCCTTCCCGGGAGAAATGGTTTTCAAAATCGAAAAAAAGAAGAATTCCTTGCCTGAAGGAAGACAATAATGTATAATCCCATGGCAAGTTTTTCCCTGCCCCTTTCGTAGGAGAGGGGCCAGAGTCCAGAGGGAGGAGGTGAATAAGTGTGCGGCCATATGAAATGCTGGTGCTTGTGAGCGCCGAACTGGAGGATCCCAAAGAGGAGATCGCGAAGGTTGAAGAGGTCGTGCGCAGTCTTGAAGGAGAGATCGTCAAGACTGATTTTTGGGGGAAAAAGCGTCTTGCTTACCCCATCGACAAGAAAACGGAAGGTTTTTACGCGTTGTGCAACTTCAAACTGAAGCCCGATCAGCTTGGAGAGCTTCACCGTGTTCTTGGATTGCGCCCGAACATTTATCGTCAGATGACAATCCGTCTTGACGAAAAGTAAGGAGGCGGCGTCGTGGCGAAAGGGTTCAACAAAGTCGTACTCATGGGAAATCTAGCGCGGGATCCTGAAGTGCGGTATACCGCCGGGAAACAAGCTGTTGCTAACTTTCCTCTTGCCGTAAACAGAACATGGAAAGACAAGAACGGCGAATTTCAGGAGAGCGTAGACTTTATCCCTGTTGTCGTCTGGGGATCTACTGCTGAAAACTGCGAACGGTACCTGAAGAAAGGCAGTCAGGCTTTCGTCGAAGGCAGGCTTCAGGTTCGGAGTTACGAAGCCAAGGACGGTTCAGGGAAGCGTTACGTTACCGAAGTGGTGGCCTCCGAAGTCATTTTCCTCGGTTCGAAGAGGCAGGACGCTTCCTCCGATTCGTTCGAAGACGAGGGATTCGGCGACAGCATCCGCAAGGATCGCCGTTTCAGCGGCGGCAGTGCGGACGACGACTTCCCGATGGACATTTCCGCGGTGCAGGGTGAAGAGGATGCGGATATCCCCTTTTAGGTGTTTTTTGAAGGAGGACAGTGCACAATGGCTATGAATGAAGGCAGAGGCGAAGGCAGGCCCGAGGGCAGAGGCGGAGCCGGTCCCAGAGGGCCTCGAAAGGGCGGAAAGCGTCGCCCCAAGGTATGTTTCTTCTGCGTGGATAAAGTTGAGCATGTTGATTACAAAGATGTCGAAAAGCTTCGCAAGTACGTGAGCGAGCGCGGGAAGATCATGCCGCGCCGTGTGACCGGAAATTGCGCGAAGCACCAGCGACAGCTCACCGAGGCGA
>LVBO01000013.1 GCA_001604435.1 Synergistales bacterium Syner_01 | reverse complement strand
CCCCTCCGGGAGATTCGAAGAACGCGCCGTCCGCCGAACCTTTTTCGAGGCGCGGGTACATTTCCCAGAGTATAATACCAGCACAAAGGGACGTCCAAAAGGGCAAAGAGAGGGCGGACGATATGGAGCTCCATCGGAAGCGGTGTGCACGGTTTTTGTGTACAAGTTATCCACAGAGGGTGCATAACCCGGAGGTGCGAGTACAAACTGTCCACAATAGAGAGTCGTTTACTCACAAAGGAGGCGGTACGGATGATTTCGATGATTTCCAAGGGAGCGCGCACTATAGCGTGCGCATGTGTTGTTCTTGCGTTCGCGGCGGGTGCGTTCGCCGCTCCGGTCGCGGTGGTCTTTTCGAAGGGCGAGAGCATTTTTCTGACGGATTCGGAGGGGAAGCAACCGGTGAAGCTGGCCAAAGGAAGCAATCCGGAGATCTCGCCGGACGGCCGCTTCGTCGCCTTCACGGCCCCCTCGGGCAAGGACGGATGGGGGCGGAAGATCGCCGTGGCGGAGATCGCGTCGAAGAAGATCACGATCATGAAGACGGTTCCCGGCGAGAACAGCTACGGCCCGCGCTGGTCGCCGGACGGGAAGTCGCTTCTCTTCAACCACTGGGACGAGCAGAGCGCCGACTGGGTGTTCGGAACGGTCGCGCCCGCCGACGGGAGCTTCCGCGTCCTCGCGCCGGAGCAAAAGGGTATCTACTCCCCCTTCTGGTCGGCGGACGGAGCGTCCGTCTACGGACAGGATCTGGACACGCTCTACCGGATCGACGTACCAAGCGGCACGGTCGGCGAGCGGCGTCCGCTCGCCGAAGTCACCGGAAGCGAGGCGATGGTGTCGAGCGCCCTCCGATTCTCCCTCTCGCCGGACGGGACGATGTGGCTCTTCGACGCCCAGGTGGAGGACACGGGAAAGCTGATGAAACACGGCGAGCCGCTGAACTCGGCGATCTTCCTGCACACCCCGGCGGACGGGAAGACGCGGCGGCTGACGCCGGAGAACATCTGCGCGATGCACCCCTCCTGGCTCCCCGGAGGAGAAGAATTCCTCTTCGCGGGGTACGGCCCGAACGAGGCGAAGCGCACGAGCTCGCCCTTCGCGATCTTCCGGCAGTCGCTCGAAAGCGGCAAGGCGACGCTCTTCATTAAAGAGGGAGACAGCCCGTCGGCGGAGCGGAAAAGGAGCGCCAAGTGAAGCCGGCTCTCTTCCTTCTCCTCTGCGTCCTGCTCTTCGCGCTTTCGGCGGAGGGGGGAGCTGAAAACCGACCCGGAGCGGAAGTCCGCGCTGTATAAGCGAACAGGGGAACCCGGGAGCAACCGGAGTCCGCAACGGAGCTTCCACTCCGGCTTCGTATCCGCGCTCCGGATGGAGGACATCGTCTCGGAGCGCTTCTCTTCGGAGGGAGTGTCCGCAGTCACAGTCTCTTGCGCCTTTTTTCAAGAAAAAAGACGGCCACATCGCAGTATTCCTGCAATCTCCCTCTTCGATCCGGAGTTTTCCAGCCGTGCACCATCCTGTCGACCTCCGCCCTGGTCCTGCACCCCGCCGACTTGTTCAAACACTTGATTACTTCGTCCGAAACGGCTCGGCGGTTGTTTTTCAGCTTCGCATGGTTCAGGTTGAGTCTTTCGTTCAGATCTCTATTGAAATCCGCATCGTCCGAACGTATCTCGCCGTTGATCGAGTACGAAATCGCGAGTCTTGGATGGTGCGCCGGATTCGCCGGGTTGAATTTGATGTCGCCGTCGCCCTTGCGTTCGTCGCAATGCTGCTCTTTCGGGGCTCCTCCTCTG
>LVBO01000168.1 GCA_001604435.1 Synergistales bacterium Syner_01 | reverse complement strand
GCGCTGAAGCACATGGAGTTCGGCATCTACAAGCTGACGTCGACATTCTGAATATAATCATCTATTAAAATATTAAACTTTATAAGGAAGGTGCTTTTTATGACCGGAAAAGTCCCGATTCTCAAGACGATACAGAAAGTTCCCGGCGGCCTCATGGTAGTCTTCCTGCTCCTCGGCGCCATCGTGAACACGTTCGCCCCCAAGTCGCTCATGATCGGCAGCTTCACGACGGCGCTCTTCAAACAAGGGGCTCTCCCGCTCATCGCGGTGCTCCTCTTCTGCAGCGGCGCGCAGATTACGATCAAGACAGCCGGGGTCGCTCTCTGGAAGGGGTTCGTGCTGAACACCGTCAAGATCCTTCTCGGCATTTCGATAGGCCTTGTCGTGGGTAAGCTCATGGGGCCGGAGGCTTCTCTTTTCGGACTTACACCCCTCGCCCTCATCGCAGCTATGGCGAACTCGAACGGCGGTCTCTACACCGCGCTCGCACAGAAGTACGGAGACGCCTCCGACATAGGCGCGGTGGCCATCGTCTCCACGAACGACGGTCCCTTCTTCACCATGGTCGCCATGGGAATGACCGGTCTGGCGAATATCCCCATCATCGCGATGGTGGCGGTTGTGGTGCCGATCATCATCGGCATGATCCTCGGCAACCTCGACGAGGATATGCGGAAGTTCCTCGCCCCGGGCGTTATGCTCTCCATCCCCTTTTTCTCATTCCCTCTCGGCGCGGGGCTCAATCTGATGGATATCGTGAAGGCCGGTATTCCCGGCATCGCGCTCGGCCTTATGACCCTGTTCGTTACGGGAATAGGCGGCTTCTTCGCCTACAAGTTCCTCATCCCGTCGAAAGACAAGCGGAGCGACGCGGTCGGCGCCGGTATCGGCACGACGGCCGGCAACGCCGCCGGAACGCCTGCGGCGATAGCGGCGGTCGATCCTACATGGGCGCCCTACGCGGCGGCGGCGACGGTGCAGGTGGGTGCGTCCATCGTTATCACCGCGATCCTCTGCCCGCTGCTGGTGGACTTCCTCAGCAGGATGTGCAAACAGCACAACAACGTTGTCAAAGGAGAAGACAACTGATCTCAGCGAACCGGTTCGCCCCGTTTCGGCGGGGTGAACCGGCTTTACTATAACCTCCAGGAGGAAAAGAATGAAAAAACCGTTCATCGGCATCACCATCGGCGATCCCTCGGGCAGCGGGCCGGAGATATCGCTGAAAGCGCTTCGGCATGAAGAGGTCTTCGCTTCATGCACTCCGATTCTGTACGGCGACGAGTATGTGCTTCGCCGCGCCATGTCGATTCTGGGAAGCGAGACGCCGGTGCATGTGCTCGCGGACCCGAAGGAAGCGTGCGATGGCGTCGTGAACGTCGTTTCTCCGGGAGCGCTCGACGAGCCGTGGGAGTTTGCGAAGGTCCAGGGGAAGTGCGGTCGGGCGGCCTTCGAGTACATCAAGCGCGCCATAAAGGATGCGCTCGGGAGGAGTCTCGACGCCGTCGTCACCGGCCCGATCAACAAAGAGGCGCTCCACGAGGGCGGCATTCCCTATTCGGGGCATACGGAGATCTTCGCCGATCTGACCGGGACGAAGAACTACGCCATGCTGCTGACGGGAGGCGATATCCGCGTCATCCACGTCTCCACGCATATCTCGCTACGCGAGGCGTGCGACAGGGTGAAACGCGAGCGTGTGCTCTCCGTGATCCGCCTCGCCGATGAGGCTACGAAGGGGCTTGGCGTCACCAAGCCTCGCATCGCGGTCGCCGGGCTCAATCCGCACAGCGGAGAGAGCGGCCTCTTCGGCGCCGAGGAGATCGACGAGATCATCCCCGCTATAGAGGAAGCGCGCCGCGAAGGCCTGGACGTCGCCGGGCCTGTGCCTCCCGACACGGTCTTTTTGAAGATCGTCAAGGGGGAGTTCGACATCGTGGTGGCGATGTACCACGACCAGGGGCATATTCCTCTGAAACTGACCGATTTCATGGGCGGAGTGAATATCACGGTTGGCCTGCCCATCATCCGTACCTCCGTCGATCACGGGACCGCTTTCGGCAAGGCCGGCAAGGGAACCGCCGACGAATCAAGCATGCTCGCCGCGGTCCGCGCCGCCGTCAGCCTGGCGCAAAACCGCAAGTGAACGAACGGGGGAGTAACATGGACACTCGGTATATCGTCATCGCGGATGATTTCACAGGGGCGAACGATACAGGGATTCAGTTCCTAAAGGCAGGGTACGATGCTTCGGTTATCCTTGATCCTTCGGCGCTCTCCTCTATAGAAGGAGAAGGAGTCGTCGTCGTGGACACCGAATCGCGGAACATCCTCGCCCCGGATGCCGCCGCCTGCTTGAAGACCGTGGCGGAGTATCTCGTTCCTCTCCGGGGGAAGAGAGTGGTCTACAAGAAGGTGGATTCGACGCTGCGGGGCAACATCGCCGCCGAAACCGCCGCGTTGCGCGACGTACTCGGTTTTGCCGCGACGGCGTTCACTCCCGCCTATCCGAGGAACAAACGTACGGTGCGGGACGACCTGCTTCTTCTCGACGGAGTTCCCGTGGCCGAGACCGAGATGGGAAGGGATCCGCGGAAGCCGGTGACCACATCCTCGCTTAAGGAGACGCTGCGCGGCGATAGCGCGCTCAAGGTCCGGAACGTCTCGCTCTCCGAGATACGGTGCGGAGAGATCCCCGAGATTCTGAAGGCGGCCGGAAACAAGGGCTCGTACTCATTCGACGTCGAGACGGACGGTGATCTTCAACTGATCGTGAACGGCATGTGCGCCGTGTTGCCTCCGGAGGATATCCTCTGGGTGGGGTCGGCCGGAATGGCCGAGGCCTTGGTGAGCCGGAGCAGACCGGCGTTTTTCGTGGTCGGGAGCATGAGTCCGAAGAGCGCCCTGCAGGCACGGACGCTTCTGCAGGAAAAGGACGTCGCTCCTGTTCTGGTGAATATTCGCGCGCTGCTGCACGATGCTCTCTCCGAGGAGCGGCGCCTCTCCGACGCCGTCTCCGGGCTGCTGCGGGGCGGGCAAAGCGTCCTGCTGGCGTCCTCTCTGGATGACGAGCAGATCGAGGAGGGGCGGAGCGCCAACGCGTCGGAGATCGTCTGCCGGAGCCTTGCCGCGGTAGTTTCGGCGGTTCTTGATACGGCGCTGGTCTCCGGAATGTTCATCACCGGAGGAGAAGTCGCCATCTGGATCGTCCGGGCGCTTGGAGCGGGAGGAACCGACCTTGAGAAGGAGCTCGAGCCGGGGATTCCGCTCGTTCGCCTCAGGGGAGGAAAGCATCATGGCCTCCCCGTGGTGACGAAGGCCGGCGCTTTCGGTGGCGAACGGACGATGGCGGAGTGTTTCTCCGTGCTGAGGGGCAGGAAATGAAAACAGAGGGGGAGAAGGAATGACGGATGTTCGACAGGATGCCTTGAACATAGCGAGAAAGGCCATAGAGGCCGTACTTCCCGAGAACGCCGTGCGGGAGGCGTTGCGGGGAGATGCGTTTTCAGCGCGCACGCGGTCCGGAGGGAAGATCGTGCTCACGGCCATAGGCAAAGCCGCGTGGCGGATGGCGAAGGCTGCCGCCGAGACGCTGGGAGACCGGCTCGACGGCGGCGTCGTCGTGACGAAGTACGGACACTGCAACGGCCCGATAAAGGGAGTCGAGATTTTTGAAGCGGGACACCCCTTTCCGGACGAGAACACGATCAAGGGCACGGTCCGAGCGCTCGAAAGGGTCGGGGGGCTCTCTGCGCAGGATACGGTGCTCTTCCTCGTTTCCGGCGGAGGCTCGGCCCTCTTCGAGAAGCCGGGCGAGGGGATAACCCTCGATGATCTGGTCGGAGCGACCGACCAGCTGCTTGCATGCGGCGCGGACATCGTCGAGATCAACACGATCCGGAAGCGGCTCTCCTCGGTGAAAGGAGGTCGTTTCGCCCGGTTCGTCGCGCCGGCGCACGTCTTCTCGGTGGTGCTCTCCGACGTTCTCGGCGACAGGCTCGACAGCATTGCCTCCGGCCCGGCGTATCCGGACGGCTCGACGGCCGCCGACGCGTCGAGGATCGTCGGGAAATACGGGCTCTCGCTAAGCCCTGTGCTTCAGGAGGCTTTGGAGAAAGAAACGCCGAAATCGCTTGAAAATGTGACCACGCTCATCACCGGGAGCGTGACGGCGCTCTGCAGGGCTGCGGAGTTCGAGGTCTCCGCGCTCGGATATACGCCGCTCCTGCTGACGACGACGCTGAACTGCGAGGCGCGCGAAGCGGGCGCCTTCATCGCGGCCATGGCGAAGGAGATTCGTTCGTCGGGGAACCCGTTGCAGCCGCCGTGCGCCTTGCTCCTCGGCGGGGAGACGATCGTTCGGCTCAAGGGGAAGGGAAAGGGGGGACGGAACCAGGAGATGGCCCTGGCCGCGGCGTTCGGCATCAAGGGCCTTGCGGATACGGCCGTGATCTGTGTCGGTTCCGACGGCACGGACGGACCGACGGACGCGGCGGGAGGCGTGGTGGACGGCGGGACGATCGGTGCGCTCGCCGCTCTCGGGATCGACGCCGAAGCCCTGCTGGCCGACAACGACTCCTACCATGCGCTCGCCGCCTGCGGCGGCCTTGTCAAAACGGGACCGACCGGAACCAATGTGAACGACCTCGCCGTTGTGCTCTGCAGATAGCCGCTCACTGCGAAAGACGGAACGAGGCCCCCGAGAAGGGGGCCTCGTATGATTTTCTCCTGCGGTCGCAGGGGCGATGCTACTTGTCGGGCTTTTCCGCGAATCTGTAGCAGTCGCATCCGCCCGCCTTGCCTGCGGAGAGGGCGGCTTCCGCCGTTCTGAGCAGCGTTTTCGCGTCCTGCCCGTCTTCCGGAAAGACGCTGATGCCGATGGTTGCGGAAAGCTTGAAAGAACCGGTAACTCCCGAGGACGCTCCCCTGATTGCTTCAAGGAAGCGCTCCGCGACGGCGCCCATGTCTTTTCTGGTTCCCGGCTTCGGGAGGATGAGGTAGTAGTTGACGCCCTCCATGCGGTAGAGGATGTCGTCCTGACGGCATGCCTTCTGAAGGCGCTGTCCTATGCCCTTGATAAGGAGGTCGGCCATATCTCTTCCTATGGTCTCGTTGACGGTGTTGAAATGGTCGAGATCGATCATGAAGAAGGCCAGCGTCGTCCCTGTTCTCTGAGCTTCCGCGAGGGCGAAGAGGAAGGCCCTGTTGAAGTATGTCCTGTTCGAGCTCCCGTCGAGCGGGTTGTGCCCGGTTTGGAGGAGAATCTCCTCTTCGAGCTCTTTCTGCGCGGTGACGTCGAGGGCGACGCAGATTACGGCCCGTTTTCCGTCCACACGCTCGGGCAGGAGAGAGAGGCGCGCTTCCTGGAAGAACTTCTTTCCGCCGATGTCGATGTCGTAGGTGGTGAACTGGGGGGCGCCGGTTTCCACACAACGTTTCACGGGCGCCATCAGTTCCTCCGCTTTCTCGTTCGGGAACGACTCGTGGACTGTTTTTCCGATCAGTTCCGAGGAAGCCGTGACGAGGGCCGCTTCGGAGGAACCCGATAC
>LVBO01000167.1 GCA_001604435.1 Synergistales bacterium Syner_01 | reverse complement strand
ATTCGGCGTCGCCTCCGCCGCCACGGCGTCGTGAGGGAATGCGAAATCGGACGGAGTGAAAATGGCGGACTGCGCGTACTGGATGTCCATGCTCTCCACCTTCGGAATATTCCCCACGCTGCCTGCGATGGCCACGTAGCACTCGTTCTCGATGGCGCGGGCCTGGGCGCAGCGGCGCACGCGCAGATAGGCGTTCTTGGTGTCCGTCCAGAAGGGAATGAGCAGAAGGTCCATTCCCTTGATGGCGAGGTAGCGCGCCAGCTCCGGAAACTCCACGTCGTAGCAGATGAGGATGCCGACCTTGCCGACGTCCGTCTGAAAAACCTTGAGGTCGTGTCCCCCCTGCAACCCCCAGCAGCGGTACTCGTCGGGGGTGATATGGAGCTTGTATTGCTGGTCCCACGTGCCGTCGCGGCGGCAGAGGAAGGTGACGTTGTAGAGTCTGTTGTTTCGAAGCTCCGGCACGCTCCCCGAGACGATATTGATGTTGTAGGCCACCGCCATCTCCACGAGATTCTTTCGAAGATCCGCCGTGTACCCTGCGAGCAGGCGCATGGCCTCCGCGGGGTCCTCCTGGTCGAACTGCGCCAGCAGCGGCGCGTTGAACAGCTCGGGGAAGAGCATGAGGTCGGTGTTGTAGCCGGCCTGGGTATCGACGAAAAATTCCACCTGCTGCAGAAAATCCTCGAAGGATTCGAAACTCCGCATCTGCCACTGGACCACGCCGAGGCGCATGTAGGTCTTCACTTTGGAGATAAGGCGCTGCCGCTCCTCGTAGTAGATGTTGTTCCATTCGAGGATGACGCCGTACCCCTTCGAGCTGTAGTCTTCAGGCCAGTAGTTCTCCACGATCTTCTTGTAGTGGAAGTCGTTGCTCACCTGGAACGTCAGCACCGGGTCGGAGATCTCCCGGTTGTTCACCATGCGGATGTACTGCTGCGGCGTTTTCTTGTCCGCCCACTCGGCGTACCCGGGGATTCTACCGCCGATGATGATTCCCTTCAGATTGAGCGTCTCGCACTGCTCCTTCCGCGCATCGTAAAGGCGGCGGCCCAGACGTTTTTCCCTGTAGTCGGGAGAGACGAAAATATCGATTCCGTAGAGATAGTCCCCTTCCGGGTCATGGTTCTTCAAGCAGCCATCCCCGACGATATCGCGGTAGGTATGACGGTCTCCAAAACGAGAGTAATCGATTATGAGTGAAAAGGCCCCCGCCACGACCCTTCCTTTATCCTCTATGCAGAGTTGCCCTTCGGGGAAGCGGGTGATCATGGCGGCAAACTGCTCTTTCGTCCAGGCCCCCCCCATCTTGGGGTATATTCTGTCCATGATGCGCTTGACCTCGTCGTAATCATCGACGGTGAACTGGCGGAGTTCAAGCTCATGCTGGTAGCGTTTTTTTGCCATCGGCGCTTCATTCCTTTCGACTTCCGTGTTCTGCTATTATACGTTGACGACAGGCAAAAAACATCCGCAAACGGAGGAAG
>LVBO01000166.1 GCA_001604435.1 Synergistales bacterium Syner_01 | reverse complement strand
GGCGACCGCAGCGCGATGGCCACGCAGATGATCCGCAACATCATGAGCCAGTTCGGCATCTCCGTGAACGACAAGGCCGTACGCAGCAGAAACGTGGCGGTCGTTACTCTGACCGCCGACCTCCCGGCGTTCGCCAGTCCGGGGCAGACGATCGACGTAACGGCCAGCGCGATGGGCGACGCGAAGAGTCTCCAGGGAGGCACGCTTCTCCAGGCCCCTCTCAGGGCGGCGGACGGCAACGTCTACGCCGTGGCCCAGGGGCCGCTGATGGTCGGCGGATTCGCCGCCGAAGGCGCTGCGGGAGCCGTCACCAAAAACATCGTCACCGTGGGAAGAATCCCCGGGGGCGCCATCGTCGAGAGGAACGTGCAGACCACCTTCGCCGTCGGACGGCAGATCAACCTGCTGCTTCGCAACCACGACTTCACGACCTCCGAGCGCATGGCCGCGGCGATCAACTCCGCCTTCGGAGGCATCGCCTCTCCCGTGGACGCGGGCAGGGTCGTCGTCAATGTTCCCCCGCAGTATGCGTCGTCGCCCGCAGCCTTTCTCGCCCGTATCGAAGGTCTCTCGCTCCGTCCCGACACCGCGGCCCGCGTCGCCGTGAACGAACGGACGGGTACCGTCGTCATGGGAGGAAACGTCCGTATCGGCGCCGTCGCCGTCGCCCACGGGAACCTCACGGTCCGCGTGACGGAAAGCCCGGAGGTCGTCCAGCCGCAGCCGTTCGGCGGAGGAACGACCGCGGTGCAGCCGCGCACCGACATCGGAATCAACGAATCTCCCGGTCAATTCGTCGCCCTCGACTCCACAAGCACCGTACAGGAGCTGGTGGATGCGCTGAACTCCGTAGGCGCCTCGCCTCGGGACGTCATCGCGATCCTCCAGGCCATCAAAGAGGCCGGGGCGCTCCACGGGGAACTGGTGGTGATGTAAATGCAGATCGATCCGCGTTTTGCTCCTTTTGTTCCCTCCAACAAGGGAATAACCGAATCATCCGTCGAGTTGAAAGGCGCCAAAGAACGTGAAAAACTGAAGGAAGCCTGCCAGCAGTTCGAATCCATACTTCTGGCGGAGCTTTGGAAAAAAATGAACGCCAACGCGCGCAGCATCGGCGGCAAAAGCGATTCCGAACGTCCCTTCGGTCCTCTGGAGGACCTCTCCGTCGAAATGTCCGCGGAGCAGCTGGCGAAAGAAGGCGGCGCGGGAATGTGGCGGATGCTCTACGACCAGCTCGTCGTTCACCTGGACTCGTCGGAGGCGCTCGCCGAACGGCGCCGTTCGGAGGAGGAGCCGGATTAAGTGTGGTGGGAGGACGGACTCCGCTTCGCCTGTCTCGGCTGCGGCCGGTGTTGCCGCGGAGAGCCGGGAGCGATCTTTTTCACGCCGGAAGAGGAGGAACGGATGTCGGAGTTCCTCTCTCTTCCTGTGAACGAGTTTCGCCGCCGGTATGTCACCTCGAGATGGAGAGCCCCCAGCCTGAAGGAAAGAACCAACGGAGACTGCGTCTTCTATGACGCGACCTCCGACGGATGTTCGATCTACAGGGTCCGTCCGCTCCAGTGCCGTACCTTTCCCTTCTGGCCCGCGCTGCTCGAATCGGAAGAAACGTGGAATGAAGCGGCCTTGCTGTGTCCGGGCATGAACCGGGGCGACCTCCGTACCGCGGAGGAGATTCGCGGGCTGCTCGGACACAATCCTTTTCCCGACCTGCTATAATAGTCCCGTTGACGTTTTCGGGCGTCCGGGCGTTTCAGCGGAGGAAGATCGAGGGGAGTGCGCATGCAGATCCAAATCTGGTCGGACATGAACTGGAGGCTCATTCTCACGCTGATCCTCCTCAGCGGCGTCCTCGCGTACCTCGGGGACGTCCTTGGAATGCGGATAGGCAAACGCCGCATCTCCCTCTTCGGCCTTCGCCCCCGCGACACCAGCAGGGTGATCACCGCCTTCACCGGCATTCTCATCTCCATCGCCATCCTCGTCACCATGACCGTCATCTCCGACAATGTCCGAACCGCCCTCTTCAGCATGAAATTCATCCAAGGACAGCTTCAGACGCTTACACGAGATCTTCAGAAAAGCCGCGACGAAGCGGAGCTCATGGCGATCAACCTCGTCGGCAGCGAGACCAAACTGCAAGAACAGCAGAAGAAACTCGCCGAAGTCCAGGCCGAGCTGGAGAGCGTCGCTCCCCTGCTCGACGAGGCGCGCTCGAGTCTTATGCGCACTCAAACGGAAAAAGAGCAGGTGGAGCAGGAGAAGGTCGCGCTTTCGCGCTCGATCGAAGAGCTCAAGGAGGAAGCGGAATCGCTACGAAAGGGCCTCATCCAGGTACGTAGCGGCCGCATCTCCGTCTTTGCGATGGAGATACTGGCGCAAGCGCCCGTCGAGCCGATGAGCAGCCGCAGCGACGTCGAACGCCTCTTCCAGGAGCTGCGTAAACAGGCGGAGTTCGTCGTCGCCGCCAGAACCGGCCAGTCGTCCTCCGAAGTGCTCCTCTCCGTCGACCTTGAAAAGGAAGCCGAACGCATCGCCGAGTGCACGGGGCAACCGTCGAGAAAGTTCGTCCGGGCGATCGCGGAGGCCAATGCGGTCTTCGGAGAGGATATCCGCGTCGTCTACGAAGTGAACGACAGCATCCTCGTCTACAGGAAGGGAGAGCTTCTCATCCGGCGGACGCTCAACGTTCACGAGGGAGCCAACGCGGAAGCCGAGCTGCACCTCATCCTTCGGACCGTAAACAGAAAAGCCGTCGCCGACGACATCAAGCCCGACCCCGTCACCGGAAATGTGGGAACGCTCGACGGCGCGCAATTCTTCGAAGCCGTGGACCGTCTTTCACGGGCGGAAGGCCCGGTGCTCGTCGAAATTTCCGCCGCCGAGGATATTCATACGGAAGGCCCGGTACGCGTTTCCATCGAGATACGCCCTGCCGAAGAAAATTAAGTACCCTTTGGAGGAATGAAACATGCTCATTGTCGCCTGTCAAATTTGCGGAGAAACGAAGGTCATCGCCGGAACGCCCGACGGCGACGGGATGGCCCGCGCCATGTGGATCTGCCCTGTCTGCGGCACGGGACAGGTCATGCAGCTCCCGGTCGCCTCCGACGCCAGGAAGTCCGATCTCCGCTCCATCGTCTGCGGCATGGCCCTTGCGGCCCACGGAGGCATGGAGGAAAGGCCGTGAACGGCGGTTACTTTTTTTACGACAGCAAGAACGCAGTCTCCGCCTCCGAACTGGCGAACCTCTATCGTTTCACACGATGGGGGAGGAGCCGATCCGTCGAGGACATCGACCGTATGCTCCGCGGCACCTCGATGTGCTTCAGCGTCCGCCACGAGGAGCACCTTGTCGCTTTTTGCAGGATATTGACGGACTTCGTTTACAGGGGATCCCTGTGGGACATCATGGTGCACCCGGACCATCAGGGAAAAAAGGTGGGTACCGCGCTGCTCGACTATGCGCTCAACCACCCGGCGATCAAGCCGATTCCGCTGATCATCACCTATACCAGCGAACTCGCTCCCTTTCTCGTTCCGCACGGCTTCGCCCCGAAAGAGGGCGCCCTCATGCTTCTGAGGCGGCCGATTGAGTATTCTTGAGGAGTTTTTACGCTTTGCCGCCCATCTTTTCTGGCCCCGAGCGTGCCCTTTCTGCGGCGCGCTCGGAGAGTCAGCGTGCGTCCTCTGTCTATTGCGACGCCTTGAACCGCCGATGCCGATGGAGCTTGAAGGTCTCCCCCTCTGGTCGGGCGGAGAGCACGACGGCGTTCTCCGGGAGCTTGTGCTCGCGCTGAAGTACGGGGGAGACCGGCCGCTCGGCGTCGCCATGGGGCGGGCGCTGGGGCGCGTCTTTCCCCGCCCGGAAGCGGACCTGCTCGTTCCCGTCCCCCTGCACCGGGGGAGCGAGCGCGCGTACAACCAGTCCCTCGCGCTTGCGGAGGGGGCTGCGAAGGAGTGGAAACTTCCGACCGGGGAAGGGCTCGTCTGGAGCGAGCGGCGCCGGGAACAGACCTCTCTGGGGCGGGAAGAACGGAAAAAGCTGCCCCGCGACGTCTTTTCTCCCGTGCCGGGGAGCGTCGAGGGGAAGAGAATCGTCCTTGTGGACGACGTCGCCACAACCGGCTCGACGTTGGAACGAGCCGCGGAAACCGTGCGTCGCGGAGGGGGCGTTCCCGTCCTCGCACTTTCGTGGACCTGCGCACCTCGGACTAAAGAGAGGGCGTGCAGCGTCCGATAACAAAATGAAGAGAAAAGTTTCTTCTTTCGGGGTGATGAAGATGATCGACAAGATTTCCGGCGTATACGGACCAGGCGTACTAGACAAACTCAACGCGAAGAAAGGGTACAAACCTCCCCGCGAGGGGGGCAAGGCCGACGGAGTGGAGTTCAGCTCCTTCGCCGTCGCGCTCGCGAAAGTTTCCGGCGAGCTGAAGAAAATACCCGATGTTCGCGAGCAGCTCGTCGAGGATTTCAAAAGACGGATAGCCGAGGGGACCTACTCGCCGGATATGAACCAAGTGGCGCGAAGCCTTATCGGTGCGGGGCTGCTCGACCGGGAGGAGTAGACGTGCCTTCACCGTCCTCTCTGGGAGACGCGCTGGCCAAGCAGGCGGAGATTCTGCGCACGCTTGGTGAAGTTACTGTACGGCAGAGAGAGGCGCTCAAAGAAGGGCGCCTCGAATTATTACAGGACCTTTTCCGCGAACAGCAGGCGGCGGGATTCGCCGCGGAAGCCGCCGAGGAGCGGCGCAGACGCGCGGCTTCCGAACTGGCGGCCGCGCTTGGGTGCGAATCCAACGTATCGGCCATTTGTTCGCGACTCCCTGAACAAGCGGCCCTGCTGCTGAAAAAAGAAGCCGACGAAGTTCTCCGCCAAGTAAAGGTGCTTCAGTCGGAAATGTATATCATCTCTTCGCTCGTCGAGGAGAACCAGCGCCTCAACGGCATGATGGCCGCGGAGTGGCGACGGCTCGAAGGAATGTACCCGTCCTCGCGCTCCGGCGTTGATTTCAAAGGATAAGGAGGCAGCCATCCCCATGTTGAACAGCTTTTTCGGACTCGAAATGGGTCGCCGCGCCCTCGACTACTTCCGCCGGGGAATGGAGACCGCCGGGCACAACCTATCGAACGCCGATGTCGAAGGATACTCCAGGCAGCGCGTCGAGGCCTCCACGGCGGATCCGTTCACTGTTCCCGCGTTCAACCGTCCCGCGATTCCCGGACAGATTGGCACCGGCGTCAAGGTGGACGCGATCACACGCCTCCGCGACGCGTTTCTCGACATCCAGTTCCGCGAGGAAACCACCGTCAAAGGCTACTGGGAACAGATCGACCGCGCGCTTACAACATTGGAAGTCTACGTCAACGAGCCGGGCGGGAAAGGCCTGAAAACTTCCCTCGACGAATACTGGACCAGCCTCCAGGAGCTGCACAAGCGTCCGGAAAACTCGGCGGTCCGCGAAGAGATGGTCGAAAAAACGAAGAATCTGAGCGTCTATCTCGACCAACTCGTCCGAAACTACGACGAATACCGGGTCGCCATGAATCGCGAGGTCAAACTGATGGTGGCGGAGAGCAACACGCTCATCGACCAGATAGCCGCGCTCAACGTCACCATAGCCCAGGTTCAGG
>LVBO01000658.1:1264-1813 GCA_001604435.1 Synergistales bacterium Syner_01 | reverse complement strand
CGGAGGCCCCTTCGCGAACATAGCGCACGGGTGCAACTCCATCCAGGCCACTCGTCTGGGTTTGAAGCTGTCGGACTACTTCGTCACGGAAGCCGGATTCGGAGCGGACCTCGGAGCGGAGAAGTTTCTGGACATCAAATGCCGCCTCGGGGGGCTCGAGCCCTCGGCGGTCGTCATCGTCGCCACCGTGCGGGCGCTGAAGATGCACGGCGGGAGGAAGAAGAGCGAACTCGGGGAGAAGGACCTTGTCGCGCTGGAGAAGGGAATGACGAACCTCGAGAAGCACATAGAGAACATCGCGTCGTTCGGCCTTCCCGCGGTCGTCGCCATCAACCGTTTCCCCGCGGACAGCGAAGACGAGCTTGCGCTCATCGAGAAGAAGTGCAACGCGCTGGGGGCGTCGGTGGCGCTGTCGGAAGTATGGGAGAAGGGCGGCGAAGGCGGGCTCGAACTCGCGGACAAAGTGATGGAAGCGTGCGGGAAGAAGTCGGAGTTCGTGTACCAGTACGAAGTCGGAATGAGCCCGAAGGAGAAGATAGAGCGGATCGC
>LVBO01000658.1:0-1246 GCA_001604435.1 Synergistales bacterium Syner_01 | reverse complement strand
ACTCGCTCTCGGACGACCCGTCGCTGCTGGGGAGACCGACGGGATTCACGGTGACGGTGCGGGAAGTGAGGCTGTCTGCGGGGGCCGGATTCCTAGTGGCGGTGACGGGATCGATCATGACGATGCCGGGATTGCCGAAGAAGCCCGCCGCGCTGTCGATAGACATCGACGAAAATGGCCGCATCACAGGGCTCTTCTAGGTGACTGTCATGACGGCGAAAATTCTCGATGGGAAAAAAATGTCGGCGGAGATCAGGGCGTCGATCAAGGAGAAGGTCCTCCTGCTGAAGGAGAAGGGGATCGTCCCCGGTCTCGCGGTCATTCTTGTGGGCGACAACCCGGCGTCCAAGGTGTACGTCGGACAGAAAGAGAAGGGGTGCCTGGAGGCCGGGTTCGCCTCATTCCTGCATCGCCTGCCCGGGACGACCTCGCAGGAGGAGCTGCTTGCCCTCATCGACAAGCTCAACGCGGACAAGACGGTGCACGGCATCCTCGTGCAGCTTCCGCTCCCCCGCCAAATAGACCCGGACACGGTGCTTGCGGCGATACGCCCCGAGAAGGACGTTGACGGTTTCCACCCCGTCAATATCGGGCGTCTTGTGGCGGGCCTTCCCGCGAGCGAGCCGTGCACGCCGAAGGGGATTCTCCGTCTTCTGAAGAGCACGGGGATTCCTCTCTCCGGAAAAGAGGCCGTCGTGATCGGGCGAAGCAACATCGTCGGCAAGCCCGTCGCATTGATGCTGCTCGCCGAGAGCGCGACCGTCACCATCTGCCACAGCAAAACGGCTGACCTCGCCGAGCATGCTCGGCGCGCGGATATCCTCGTGGCCGCCATTGGAAAACCCCGTTTCGTCACGGCGGATATGGTGAAAGAGGGCGCCGTGGTGATCGACGTGGGGATCAATCGACTGGAAGAGGGGCTCGTCGGTGATGTCGACTACGAGCCGGTCGCGGAAAAGGCGTCGTGGATCACTCCCGTTCCCGGAGGGGTGGGCCCGATGACGATCGCGATGTTGCTGGAGAACACCTTGGAGCAGGCTGAAAAGGCCGGCGCCTCGGGACGGTAAAAAAGAAGAACGAGCCCCCCTGCCGCAAGGCCGGGGGGTTTTCGGTTTTCGGAGAGGTCGTTGCGGAAGGAAGAACCGTGCGTATGCGGGGAGGTGTTATGGAATGAACGGCTCCGGTGGAAAACTGTCTTTTGCTCCGTTCTTCAAGGCGATTGCGGGCAGACAAGATGTCCGAGCCG
>LVBO01000165.1 GCA_001604435.1 Synergistales bacterium Syner_01 | reverse complement strand
ATCCTCTCCGCAGGAGCCAAGAGCGGCGCAGGTTCAATCTCCGCCTCCGGCTCGGTGGCGTTGCCGGCAAAGGCCGGGGAGAAAGGCAATCTCGACCTTGCCGTCAGCATAGCGAAGGCCGATCTTGCCTCCCTCGCCGCCGCCGGAGGGCTGGGTGTTCCTCTCGCCGGAACGCTCGACGGTTCCGTCGCGCTCAAAGGCGCTCTCGACGCGCCGACGCTTGCCGTCAAGGCCAATTCCCCCAAGATCTCCGTCGCGGGGATGACTGCGACGGACCTTTCCGCCGCGCTTTCGGGCACAATGAACGATATGAAAATCGACGATTTCAAGGCGAAATTCGGCGGAGGCGCGCTCTCTGCGAAGGGCGGCGTTACACTGGGGGCGACGCCCGTCGTCACGCTCGATGTTTCGGGAAGCGATCTCGATCTTACTGCGCTTGTTTCCGGGATGCCGGATGCGAAGGAGCTCGGCGTCAGCGGAAAACTTAACGTCTCTTTCAACGGACGTTTTGCAGGGGCGGCGGGCAAGGGACAAGGCTCTATCTCCTCTCCCGCGTTCACCGTCATGGGGCTGAAGGGCGCGAATCTTTCGTACCCGATCATTCTTGACGGCAATTCCATCTCCTCGAAGGGGGCGTCGCTCTCCTTCTACGGAGGGAGTTTGCGAGGCGGCGGTGCGCTCGACATCAAGACCATGAAATTTTCGCATACCGTCGAGCTCGACGGGGTGGATGTGAACGGAGTCGCGCAGGATTTCACTGGCGGTCTCGAAGGAAAGATCGGTGGTCTCGCCAAGGGATCCGCGAGCATCTCCGGCGCGCTCGAGCCGAAACTTGCGTACTCCGGAAAGGGGAGCGTGATCATCGGAGAGGGGAGCATCACCGGCTTCAAAGCGGTGCAGCTTCTGACGGCGCTCTATAGGTCGGGGGTCCGCTACAGCAGCGTGACCGCTCCCTTCAGACTGGAGACCGGACGTTTTATTCTTGAGAAGGGGACGAGGGCGAACGCGCCGCAGAACGATCCTCTCTACAAGTTCCTCACGGCCGAAGGGCCGATCGGTCCCAAGGGAGCGCTCAACCTTCAGTGCGCGGGGAACGTCAATATCCAGGTGCTCAACGCGCTTACAGGAGGCGCCGTCGGCGGACTGACCGCCGCTTCCCTCCAGGATGCGCTGAAAGGGATACTGGGCGGCCTGCAAACCGGTATGGAAAAGGCCGATTTCCGAGATATTTCCTTCACTCTGGGAGGGACGACGGAGAAGCCCGGCGTCTCCAATCTGAAAATCGCCCCGGGAGCGCAGCAGCCTGGTCAGCCCGCCCCTACCCCTACGGGACAACCGGCCTCGTCGCAGGATCCGAAGAAGAAACTGGAGCAGCTGATTATCGAGCAGATTGTGAAGCCTACTCCTCAGCCCGCACAACCGGAGCAACTGCAGCCCGCCCAGCCCGACGCGCCGGCGCCGTCTCCCACACCTGCACCGACGCCGGCTCCGGAAAAGAAACCGGAGGATATTATCAAGGAGAAACTCCTCGAATCCATCTTCAAGAAGTAGCTCACGAGAAAAGGGGAGGCGCACGCCTCCCCTTTTCTCGTGAGAAAAAAATCTTTCTCGGTATACCTTGCTTCTTCTTCCGATTTGAAGACCGTCCGATAAGTGAAGCTTCGTATTCGAAAGCTATCGCTTCTTGTAGTTCGTCGGGCCGTCCGGCCACGAGGTTGTCTTCAGCCACTCTTTCGGATAGCCCAGAGGCTGGCCGATCTTTCCTCCCTCCGTCAGCAGCCCGTCGTTGTATTTCACGATGAGATGCTCGGCCAGATTCCACCACTTTTTCAATGTTTCCGCGGTGTTCCGTTCCGAAAATTCCGTGAGGAAGGCCCTCGCTCCGGCCGGGTTCGTCCTGTTCAGGTCGACGGCCTTCCGCTCGACGATCTCCAGCGTCTCCAGGAAGCCGTTTTCGAGCTGTTCCTGTAAATCCGCGATCTCCTTGTGCATGTAGCTGTACTTGAGCCCCGCGTAGTTCGCGAGGAAGTTGAATGTCCACCACGCGCTCTCGCGGGAGAATTTAGTGGTATCGCAGACCTCGACGGAGGCCGGAAGGCGGTTGACCCCGATGTGGAACGGGATGAAGACCGTGTCGGACGGTTTGTCCAGTCCGAGCCACATCCTCCCCCCGA
>LVBO01000164.1 GCA_001604435.1 Synergistales bacterium Syner_01 | reverse complement strand
ACGAAACGCTCTGCTTCCTGAACGATCCGGACGTCGCCGAGGAGGCGAAACGGACCGGAACAACCCGCGCACGACTGGCGATGCGGAAGGCGCTTCCCTTTCTCGACGGCGCGATCGTGGCCATCGGCAACGCGCCGACCGCTCTCTTCGAACTCTGCGATCTGATCCGGCGCGGCGAGTGCCGCCCGGCGCTCGTGGTCGGCGTCCCCATCGGCTTCGTCGGAGCGGCGGAGTCGCACGACGAGCTGGCGTCGCTCGACTGCGAGTGGATCACCGCCCCCGGGCCGAAGGGCGGAAGCCCCGTGGCGGCGGCGACGGTCAACGCAATCATTCGTCTCGCGCTCAAGGACGCTCCTCCGGCTCCCGAAAAGGGGGGCAGGCGCGGCTTCACGACCGGAAGCTGCGCGGCGGCGGCGGCGAAGGCGGCGACGACGCTGCTCGTCACCGGGGAGGCTCCGCGCTCCGCGGAACTCCGCCTTCCTTCCGACGGAGCCGTGCTGCGCATCCCCGTGGAAGCGTGCGAACTCACCTCCTCGGGCGCCCGCTGTTCGGTGCGCAAGGACGCGGGGGACGACCCCGACGTCACCGACGGCATGCTCGTCGTCGCGGAGGTTGCGCTCTCCGAAGAGCCCGGAATCACGATCTCCGGAGGCCGGGGCATCGGGCGCGTCACTCGGAAGGGGCTCCCCCTTCCTCCCGGAGAGTGGGCGATCAACCCCACTCCCCGGACGATGATCCGCGACGCGCTCGAACCGTTGCTTCCTCCGGAAAAGGGGCTGTCGGTGACGATCTCCGCCCCCGAGGGGGAGGAGCGGGCCGCGAAGACATGGAACCCGCGCCTCGGCATCGAGGGGGGGATCTCCATCCTCGGGACCACGGGCATCGTCGAGCCCAAGTCGACGGCCGCGTACCTCGCCTCCATCGACATGTACATCTCGTCGGCGCTCGCATTCGACTCTCCCCGTCCGGGGACGCTCTTTCTGGTCCCCGGCTACGTCGGGGAGAAGACGCTTGAAGAACGGTACGCCGTTCCCCGCGAGCTGATCGTCCGTACGGGGGACCACTTCGGGCACGCGCTGAAGAAGAGCGCCGAGCTGGGCGCGCGCCGCCTCCACCTCTTCGGGCACGTCGGCAAGTGGGCGAAGGTCGCCGCCGGGCTGTTCAACACGCACTGCGACTACGGCGACGCGAGGCTCGAAACGCTTGCGGCGTGCGCGGGCGCGTGCGGCGCGACGCCCGAACGGATCCGCGAACTGCTCGCACTGCCGCTGGCCGAGGAGGCGGTTCCGCTGATCGAGCGCTGGGGGCTTTCGAAGACCTTCGACGTGCTGGCGGAGCGGATGCACCGCCGATGCGCGATGCACGCCGTCTCCCGCGCCTCCCTTGTCGAGCCGCCGCGGAAAAGCGCGGAGACGCGCGAAACGCCCCCCGAGAACACCGTCGTCTTCGGCGTCGCGGTGCTCTCGCTGAAGGGGGAGATTCTGGGGAGTTTTCCCTCTCTTTCGCTGAAGGAGGGGTCGTCATGGGAAGATTTACCGTCGTCGGTCTAGGCCCCGGAGACGACTCCTGCTTGCTCCCCTGCGCCCGGCGCGCGATCGCGGACGCGGAGATCCTCGCCGGAGCGCGGCGTCATCTCGAACCGTACGAGCGGAGCGGCAAAACCCTTCTCTTTCTGGAGAAGGGCGTGGACAACCTCCTCGACGCGGTGGACGAACACCGGAAACTCGGGCGGGTCGCCCTGCTGCTCTCGGGCGATCCCTGCCTTTTCAGCCTCCTCGGGCGGATCGCGGGTCGTTTCCCCTCCGGCGACTACGAGGTCGTTCCCGGCCTGAGCAGCTTCCAGCTTCTCTTCGCCCGCCTCGCCTCGCTCCCGGGGGAACCGGACGCTTCGAACCCCTCGTGGAGCGATGTACGTCTTGAAAGCATCCACGGACGCCCCCTCGAAGGGGTCGCCTCGATGCTCCATGAGCACAGGAGAACGCTGCTCTTCCTCGACTCGAAGAACTCCGGCCACGCCGTGGCGGCGTTTCTGCGGGACAGGGGTTTTCCCGACCGCCGCGTCGTCCTCGCCGAGCGGGTAGGGTACGAGGACGAACATATCTCCCGGACCACGCTCTTCGCCCTCGCGAACGAACGGGACGCGGATGGACTGGCGCTGCTCCTGATCGAGCCCGGACCGCTCCCGCCGCTCTCCAAAGGAGTCCTTCCGGACTCCTGGTTCGTCCGACACGAACGCACTCCCCTCTCGAAGGAGACCGCGCGCGCCCTTGCCGTCTCCTTTCTGCTCCCTCTCGACGGGCTCTCCGTACTCGAAGTGGGGGCGGGCTCGGGGGGAATCACCGTGGAACTCGCGCGCCGGACGCTCAGCGGGAGCGTCGTTTCGGTGGAGCGCTCGCCGGACGCCCTCGCCGTCGCGGAGGAGAATCTGCGCCGCGCCGGTGTCTTCGACAGGGTCCGTCTGCTCCGCGGCTCGGCCCCCGAAGTCTTTTCGGAACTCGAGGACCGCACGGGCGCGCCGCTCCGCTTCCACCGAGCCGTGATCGGCGGCCACGGAGGCGCTCCCGGAGAGATCGTCGCCGCCGTGTGGAATCGTCTGCTTCCCGGAGGGAGGCTGCTGGCGACGGCGAACATGCCCTCCTCGGCCGACGCGATCTACCGCGCGCTGAAGAACCTGGGCGCGACGCCGTCGTTGACGCATGTGAACGCCTCGTCGGCGCGGGAGAGCGCCGGACAGGGAGCGGAGTCGTCGTGGATGCTGCTCGCCTCGAACCCGGTCTTTTTGATCTACGCCGACAGGAGCGCGTCACGGGAAATCCCGACGAGCGCGCCGTGAAACACACAAAGTGAGGGAAAACCAATGGCGAATACGGAATACCCCGTGCTCTTCGTCGGCGCGGGACCGGGAGACCCGGAACTGATCACACTTAAAGGGAAGCGGGCGCTCGAAAAGGCGGACCTGGTGCTCTACGCGGGGAGCCTCGTCAACGAAGCGTTGCTCGAATACCGCTCCCCCGGCTGCGTCACGGTCGACTCGTCGCCGCTTTCGCTCGAAGAGCAGGTGGCGCTGATGGCGGCGAAGGTCGCGGAAGGCGGGCGCGTCGTGCGCCTTCACACCGGCGACCCGAGCCTCTTCGGGGCCGTCGCCGAGCAGAAGGAACGGCTGCAATCGCTTGGCATCGAGGTCAAATTTATCCCCGGAGTGAGCAGCTTTCAGGCCGCCGCCGCCGCGCTGGGCATTCAGTACACCGTCCCCGGAGGGAGCCAGACGGTCGTCTGCACCCGCAGATCGGGGCGGACGCCCGTGCCTCCCCGCGAAGATCTGCGCCTGCTGGCGGAGCACGGCGCGACGATGGTGGTCTTTCTCAGCGCGGATCAGGCGGAGGCTGTCTCCGCGGACCTCCAAGCGGGGGGATTCTCCGCCGAAACGCCCGCCGCCTGCGTATACCGCGCCTCCTGGGAGGATGAAAAGACGATCGTCTCCACGCGTCGCAGGGCGCGCGGAGCTTGCTCTACTCGCCGCACTTCGCCCACGGCGCGCGGGACGCCGCTCCCGCGAAGGGAGACGGGGAACGGACGCTCGCATCTTCCGCAGGCTCCTGCGAGGCCCCGCGATGAAGACGGCGTTTTTCTGCTTCTCGTCGCGAGGAGAAGCGACGGCCCGCCGCCTTGAAGAGGCGGGAAGCGTCGTCCGCGTCGAGTCCGGAACCCTCGCCTCGACGGTCGCCTCGTGGTGGAGCCGCGCCGACGCGCTCGTCTTCGTCGCGTCGCTCGGCATCGCCGTGCGCGCCGTCGCCCCGCACCTCTCGGACAAGGCGGACGACCCCGCAGTGCTGGTGGTCACCGAGGACGGAAGCACCGTGCTTCCGGTGACCGGAGCGCATCTCGGAGGCGGGCGCGAGCTGGCGGAACGACTTGCCGGAATGCTCGGCGTCGAACCGCTGCTGACGACGAGCAGCGACCGGGCGGGGCTTGTCGCGCCCGACCTGCTGGCGTCCCGATGGGGGTGGGCTCTCCTCGGGCGCGACGCGCTCGCCGCGACGAACGGCGCGCTGATCGAGACGGGCGCTCTCTCTTTCTGGACCGACGTCCCCGAGCTGCTGCCTCCGCTTCCCGCCGGGTACGCCGCCACGGAAGAGGCGAACGCCGCGCTCCTCATCTCCCCGCGCGCGCACTCCACCGCAAAAAAACGGGTGCAGCTCGTCCCCCCCTGTATCGTCGCCGGGATGGGGTGCCGCAGAGGTGCTTCGGCCAAGACGCTCCGCTCCGTCCTCAACGAGGCGCTGCGGGCGCAGGCGCTTCTTCCCGAGGCGATCCGGGAGATCCGCACCGTCGAGGAAAAGATGGACGAACCCGGCCTGATCGAGCTGGCCGCATCGCTCGACGTCCCGCTGCGCGTCGTCCCTCGCAAGGAAATCCTCGCCATGGAGGAGACGTTTTCGGCCTCCGCGGCGACGAAACACCTCGATCTTCCGGGGGTGGCCGAACCGTGCGCCGCTTCGGCGGGGAAGCTCCTCGGGCGGCGCATCGCGACCGAGGGCGTCACCGTCGCCTTCGCGATCGCCGAACCGCGCCGCGAGCCGTTCGAACCCGCAAGGCACGCAGAATCCGACGCCGCGGAGGAAGCGAGCCTGGAGGCGAGGACGAAGCACGGCGCGCTCTTCATCATCGGCACAGGCCCGGGAGCGGGCGGCTCCGTCACGATCGACGCCAGGCAGGCGCTGGAGGAGGCCGACGCGATCGTCGGCTACGCCCTCTACGTCGATCTGCTCCCGCAGGAGTGGCTGCATGGGAAGCGTATTGAACGGTACTCCATGGGCGAGGAGGAGAAGCGGGTGGAACGCGCGGTGTCGCTCGCCGAGGAAGGGAACGTCGTCGCGCTCCTCTCCGGGGGGGACCCCGTCCTCTTCGGCCTCGCCGGTCTCGCGCTGCGCACGGCAAACGGCAGGGTTCCCGCGAAAGTCTTTCCCGGCGTCACCGCGGCCCAGGCAGCCGGGGCGCTACTGGGCGCTCCCTACGTCAACGGAGTCGCGCTGCTCTCTCTGTCCGACTATCTCCAGCCGTGGAGCGCCGTCCTCCGCGCCCTCGAAGGAGCGGCCCTCTCCGGGCTGACCGTCGCCCTCTACAACCCCGTGAAGCGCGACCTTGAAGAGAAGCTCGGCGAGGTCCGTCGCGTCTTCTCGGCGCAGGGGTACGAAACGGCGTACCTGGTCCGCGACGCGGGACGGGACGCGCCCTCGGTGCAGAAGCTGCCGATCGCCGAACTGGCCGCTGACCGCCTCGACATGCGCACGCTGATCCTCCTTCCGGGGAACTCCGTGGAGGAAATCGCCGGGCTTCTCCTCGACAGGCGCGGCTACCGAAGGGAAGCGGACGCGCAAAAAGAGGAGACTGCGCAATGACGCGGCTCGTCTGCATCGGGCTCGACTACACGGCGGCGGACACGGCGGAACGCGCTTCGGCATGGAGCGAAGACCTGCTCCGCGCCCTGAAAGAGGAGGGGCGCATTCTCGAGGGTCTTCTGCTGACCACATGCAACCGTTCGGAGGTCTATTTTCGACTCCCGCCGGACGCAGACGCGCCATCCGAACTGACGCACCCGAAGGCGCGCGTCTATACCGGGACGGAGCTTGTCCTCCACCTGCTGCGCGTCCTCCTGGGGCTGGAAAGCCTCGCCTGCGGCGAGTCGCATATCGCGGCGCAGGTCAAGGCGTGCTACGGAGAGGGAAGCGACCTCTGCGGCCCGTGGCTCCATCGCCTCTTCCAAAGCTCCCTCAAGATGGCGAAACTGCTGCGGACCTGCTACCATCCCGGCATGGAGCCTTCGATTCCGCGCCTGATGGTCGATATGCTCGCCCCCGCGTCAGTACCGCTCTCCGTCCTCGTCCTCGGGGCGGGCGAGATGGGAGAAGAAACCTCCCGGCTGCTCCTTTCACTGTCGCTCTCCGGCTTGCCGCAACGGGACGACGAAGCCGCGGCGGACGACGAAGCCGCGCCCCGCGCCCTCAAACCGGCTGTCGATTCGTTCGCCCTGTCGAACCGGACTCCAGATCGTACGGAAGCGTTGTTCTCCCGCCTCTCGCCGCGCCTTGAGCGGGAATCCGGCACGAAGGTTGCGACGCTGCCATGGGAACAGTGGCGCGAGGCGTCGAGGCATTTCGACGCGATCTTCTTCTGCACCGGCTCCCCCGTCCCCCTCTTCTCCATGGAGGAAGCGCGACCGGGACAGCAGATCTTCGACCTCGGTTCGCCGCCGCAGGTCGCGCGCTCCGCGGAAGAGAACGGCGCCCGCCTTGTCGCCCTCGACGACCTCGCCCGGACGGCGGAGGAGGCGACGAAGCGCTACAGAAAGAAGCTTCGCAGACTGGAGGAGGAGGCGACGAACGCCGCTGTCTCGGTCATGTCGGAGCTCGAAACGCTCTCGGGCGAGACGTACAAACGACTGGTCCTCCACAGGGCGGAACAGATCGTCGCGGACAGGGCCGAGCGGACCTCGAAGCGGACGGGAACCGACGAGGAGACGCTCCGCCGAATGGGGTGGAGCATCGTGAAGGCGCTCCTCTCCCCCGCTTTCGCCGAGTCGGACCCGCACGCCCGAAGGCTCTGGAAGATTCTCGCGGGCGAGCTGGAGGAGTCAGACGATGTGTAGCGCTTCGTCGCCCCGCTCCCGGGAGCGAGCCGCCCTTATGATCTGCCTCGACGCCTCCGCAGGACCGATACTCGTGGTCGGCGGCGGCGCGACCGGACTGCGCAAAATCCGGACCCTGCTCGACGCGGGAATGGATGTGACGCTGGTCTCTCCCGAGATCGTCCCGGAGCTGGAGGCTATCGTTCGGGAAGGGGGCGTCGCCTGGGAACGGAGAACCGCCGAACGGCGGGACTTCGAGGAGCACGCCTTCGCGCTTCTCGCGCTCTCCCGCTCCGAATCGGAAGCGGTTCTCCACCTTGCCGAGGGGACGCGCTGCCTCATGAACTGCTGCGGCGCCGGTGAGCTCGGGACCTGGTCGCTGGC
>LVBO01000163.1 GCA_001604435.1 Synergistales bacterium Syner_01 | reverse complement strand
GTTGCGGAGCTCTTCGAAACCGTCGGGAGCGTAATGCATGATCTCGATGCCGCCGGGCGCGACCTCGTTCCGCTCTCCTGCGACGGTTGGCGCTTCCGTTGGTGGATTCGGCCGCTCGGAGCGGCGCCTGATTCCGCGTTTTCCGGTTTTGCTCATGTACGGTTCCCCCTTGTGCTTCGTGCGCGCCCTTTCACGGAAGGCGCGCGCATTTTTCCGCGCTTCGCCGCTCCACGTGCTCCGCGAGCACGGCGGCGTGGTTGTACGTTTCGTCCTTCGCGGCGTAGACGAGCGTGACCGTCCCTTCACGCAGGCGCTCCAGTATCGTGTCGACCGCCGCGTTCGTCTCCAGCTCGGCGGCGTAGCGCGCCCGGAAATCGTCCCACTTCGCAGGGTCGTGGCAGAACGATTTCCGCAGCTCCGGGCTGGGGGCGGCCTCCTTCAGCCACAGGTCGACGGCGGCCTTCTCCTTTGCGACGCCGCGCGGCCACAGCCGGTCCACAAGAATTCGGAAGCCGTCCCGGGGGTGCGGCGCTTCGTACACTCGTTTCAGCAGCGGTTTCATATCCGTTCATCCTCTCCTCTTCGATCGACGGACACTGCGCGGGACCTCTCGCCGGAACGATTATAGCACTGCGCTGAACAGACGGGCATCGTCGCTCTTTTCTGGCCGGCGAAAAGAAATATGCCTTTCGATATATTGCAAAAGAGACGAGCATACGGTTTAATGTATGCGGGGGATCACTTTTCCGGACGGGAGAGCGCGGATGGATGAACTGCACAGGTTGAAAGAACGACTTGCGGCAGCGGAGAACAAGCTGCGCGAGCAAGAACGCTTCCTCGCCGATCTGATAGAAAACAGCGGCGCGCTGATGTTTATTAAGGATATCGACGGCGTGTATCGTTTCGTCAACAGTAAGTGGGAGGAGATCACCGGATGTCGGCGCGAAGAGGTGCTGGGGAAGACGGACGCCGATCTTTTCCCTCCCGAAGCGGCCGCGCACTTTTGCCGCCATGACGCGGAGGTGCTCCGGAGCGGTGAATTCATGGAGTTCGAAGAACTCTTCGACCGTCCGGACGGTCGGCATTATTATCTTTCCGGCAAATTCCCCATGCGTGCCGAGGATGGCGTCCTTACGGGACTTTGCGGCGTCATCGTCGATATTACCGAGCTGAAACGCCAGCGACAGGAGATCGAATTCCTGAGTTTTCATGACCACCTGACCGGGCTCTACAACAGGCGCTTCTTCGACGAGGAGTTCGCCAGGCTGGATAGCGCCGGAAATTTTCCTCTGACGCTGCTGCTGATGGACGTCAACGGCCTCAAGCTGATCAACGACGCTTTCGGACATCGGGTCGGGGATATTTTGCTGCGGACTGTTGCGGATGTGCTCCGGCGAACGTGCCGAGGGGGCGAGATCATCGCCCGTATCGGCGGCGACGAGTTCGCCATTCTGCTCCCGCGAACCGATGAAGATGGGGCATCCGCGCTCCGCATGCGCATATCCGACGCGTTCGAAGCCGAGAGGACGCCGGCGGGTTCCCCCTCCGTTGCGTTCGGTCAAGCGACGAAGAGCGCCGGAGACGGATCGGTCGAGGAGCTGGTCGCGAATGCCGAAAACAGGATGTACCAGGAGAAGATCCGCAAGCGGGAACTCGTTCGAGGTCAGGCGATCTCGTTCATATTGCGCTCGCTTTTCGAGAAGATCCCCCGCGAACGGGAGCATTCCGAGCGCGTCGCCGAACTCGCCGAGAGGATGGGCCGCGCCATGGGAATGAGTGCCGAAGATGTGGGAGCCTTGCTCACGGCCGCCAAGCTTCACGACATCGGCAAAATCGCGGTCTCGGATATTCTGGATAAAACCGAACCGCTGCAAGAGGGAGAGTGGTTCGCCGTTAAACGACATTCGGAGATCGGCTACGCAATACTCAATTCCGGCGGCGATTTCGCGGTTTCGGCCCGGATCGTACTGGTCCACCATGAGCGTTTCGACGGAAAGGGATATCCGAAGGGGCTCGAAGGTCGGGCGATTCCGTTGCACGCTCGCATCATCGCCGTAGCGGACGCCTACGACGCGATGACCTCCGGCCGTCCCTACCGTCCTGCGCGAACTCCCTCGGAAGCGCTGGACGAGATAGAGGCCGGCTCCGGAACGCAGTTCGACCCGGAGGTAGTCCGCGTTTTCATGATGTTGTTCGAAACCGACTCGTATGCTCGAACGGATGAAGAGGCCCGTTCGGCCGAGTGTCGGGAAATTCGGAATGTACTCCGGCGGCCTTCGAAAGCCTGTTGGATGGTGTAGGAGGAGTGTGCGATGGGAACGGAACGATTTGTAAAAATAGTAAATACTTTCGGAGGGGCTTTCCTGCACGTATGCAACGAATGCGGTCTGAACGTCTCTCTGGTCAAGTCGTCCGTGAAAGCGGGCGTGGCTGCCGAAGGAAGTTGTCTCGCCGCTCTGGTGGGCATAGTGGGATCGGTGCGGGGAACGGCGGTAGTCCTTTTGAACAAAGAAGGATTCGCCTCCGTGGTGTCGGGCATGACGGGAGGGATGCTGACGGCGGATATTGACGATCCCGTGTCCACTTCCGTGCTCGGAGAGCTGGTGAACATGGTCTGCGGGCGGGCGCTCGTATCGGGAGGAATCGAAGGCGCCGAAGTGACGCCCCCGCACATGGTGGTGGGGACGAATATACGAAACGTTCCGGCGACTTCTCCCGGAATGACGTCTTTCACCTTGCCTTTCGACGTTGCGCCGGGAGGAACGGCGTTTCTGGTGCTTGCCCTGCAGGGAGAGGAATAACTCCCCCTTTTTTCGTACGATCGACTGTCGATTTTTTTACCGGAGGCGATATTGACGTTTCCGTTTTTTTATGCTATTTTACATTTAGTAAACGAGTAAATTAGTAATCAGCTTGATGATTCGGGGTGTCGTTTCGTGGACAGGAAAAAAGAACTGCTGATGGAGTACAGGCAGCGGAAGCGGGAGATGGGCGTCTATCTCTTCGAATGCACGGAGGGCGGACGTTACATCGGGCGCGCCGACGACCCGAAGAGCGCGATCAACAAGAACGTCTTTCAGTTGAAGATGCGGTGCCATCCGAATAAGCATCTGCAAAAAGAGTGGTCGGAGCGGAGCGAGGCGGCGTTCTCGGTGCGCGTGCTGGATTCGTTGGAGTACGACGAAGAGACGAAAGCGGAGTGCGCCGAAGAGCTCGCGATGCTCTTCGACGACTGGATGCGGAAACTGAAGAATGCGGAGGTTGTATGAAATGAAAATCCCGACGACGTTGAAGCACAAACCCGTGGTCGCGGTGGAGAACTACGAGAACGTGGACGGACGGCAGGCGTACCATTCCGAGGCCAAGGGGCTCTCCCTCGGGCTGGCCCAGTGGAACGACCGGGGCAGAGTGGACGTCTCGGCGAAGGTCTGGCGGCATACGGGCGGGAAGTGGTCGCGCCAGTCCGAGGAGCTGCCGATGCACAGGGTGATCGACATGGCCATCCTCGTCTGCTCGGCGAAGCGCTACTTTTCGGAGAGCTACCGCCGTTCCGAACCGTACGACAAGGAAAACCCCCGCATCGACAGGATCGGACTCCAGGGGGACGCGATGAGCGTGGAGATCTGCACGGGCAACCCGATGATCGACCAGGACATCGAGCTCTTTCAGGAGGCGCTCCGGCGCGACGACGAACTGATGGCCGAGCGGCTGCACACCCTCGCGAATCTCCTGATCGAAATGGGGTACGGGAACAGCGCGCGGTGAGGGCGAAGGAAATTTTCGGAGTTCCGCGTAACGAGACGCGCGTGATCGATGCTCTATGTCCCCCCGAGGCGGCGCGCCGCTTGTCGGGAGCCGAAATGTGAGCGGGGAGAGCGAAAGCTCCCCCCGCCGTATCTCGTCGCGGACTCTTCGGGCTCAGAACGACGCGCAGGAAAGCTCCTGCACGCGCTTCCTCCCGCCGATGAAACCCGGCCGGTCGGTGGCGATCCAGAGATCCCCGTGAATGCCCTCCAGTTTTTCCATCAGCCAGTCGAACTGCCACTCTTCGTTGACGGTCCAAAGAATCGGCGTGATGCCGTCCGCCTGAAGCTCCGCAAGAAGCTTCCTGTCGGCCATGGTCCAGACCAGGGAGACCCAGTCGCACGCGGCGTGCATGCAGTGCTCGGGAATCATGAATCCTTCGTCGTGGAAGATCAGCCCGGTCTGTATCGACGGATCGCGATCCTTCAGCTTCCGCATCAACGGATGATTGAACGACTCGACCATGAACGAGTCCCTCGGGTATCCGGCAAGCTCCTCCAGCACCAGGTCGAGCATGTCGGGGTGGATGTTGCCGGGATTTTTCAGCTCGACGCAGAGGAACTTGCGCCCGCCGACCATCCGCAGCAGCTCGGAGAAGCGCATGATCCGCTGTCTTGAGAACTCCGGCGCGAAGAAGGAGCCCATGTCGAAGCATTGCAGCTCGTCGTAGGTGTGGTCGCGGACGAATCCCTCTCCGTAGGAGGTTCGTCCGAGGGCGATGTCGTGCATCACGACCACCTGTCCGTCCTTGGTGATCTGGAGGTCGCACTCCACGGCGTCCGCGACCATCCCGACATCATCGTCGAGCGCGGCGAGAAAGGCCGCTCCGGTGTTCTCCGGCGCGGCGGCGGCCCACCCTCTGTGCGCTATCTCGTACAGCGTGAACACGGCCTAGTCCTCCCTGTCGAGAAGTTCCTGCACCTGCGCG
>LVBO01000162.1 GCA_001604435.1 Synergistales bacterium Syner_01 | reverse complement strand
GCTTTCGAAAGATGGTCAAGCGTCATTTCGAGAGCCCGTTCGGCGGCCGTCTTCATTTCTTGAAGAATCCGCGCGGGAGTCCGGGAGACGGTAAGGCAGTTGTAATACGCCACGGATCGTTCGGGGAGCGTCACGGAGTAGTTTTTCACCAGATCCTTGAAGCGAAGGCAGGCCTGCGGCGGAAAGAAAACTCCGTCCAGAGATTCCGCCGTATCCGGGCTTCCCTCCAGAGCGAGCGAAAGATACGACGTCAGAAGCGAGGCGCTGACTCCCTCGTAGTAATCCCCCACGTGCGCCTCCTTCCCCACGCAGAGATAGAACGGCATGATCTTCCCTATTGTTCCGACGTAGACGCCTCCGGCCGGAACGCCCCTTCCGCCGACCGACGGTTCGCTGTTGAGACACGCTATGTATTCGAGCTCCCATTCCTCGCGCAGGCGTACCAGCCAAGGAACGGCTCCGCGCATTCCGGCGGACGTGTTTTCCTCGTCCGGCACGGCAACAAAAAGAACGTTCGCGGGGAAGCTCTCGGAACGCGACAGTTCTCCGATAAGGCACATCTCGAGCGCAATTCCCGACTTCATGTCCGAGACACCGCGCCCGAAAAGATACTCTCCGCTCGACAGGTCGGCCCGCGCCTCTTCCGATATCTCCAGCTCGCCGACACGGCGGGTATACTCCTCTGGTGAGAAGGCAAGATGCTTGAGATGGCCGCACGCTTCCGCATCCACCACGTCGAAATGTCCCGTGATGATAACCGTTCTCTTCGTGGCCGGCTTCGCCTTGACGAGCGCGGCGACGGCCTTGCGTCCGAGCGGATCTCCCTCCGCCGGGAGAAAACGAAGAAAGGCGGAGTGTTGTTGGAAGTACTCAAGTTCCGAGAGCGTCGAGTAAATAAAGTCCGCGGCCCGATTCTCTTCCTCGGAAAAAGAAACGCTGGGAATGGCGACGAGATCCAGAAGCAAAGAATACAGATCCTTTTCTGCAAGCGAGAGCATAAAATGCTATTCCTCCTGTGTATGGTGTGTTCGTTCGGTATCGCCGCTGCGCGGACGATTCATGCGGAGATCGACAGGCGACCGGGTGTCCAGATGAACGTCCATTTGCGGGAAGGCGATCCTGATCCCGTTTTTTTCAAAGAGGGACGTGAGCCGATAGCGCAGATCGCTCGACACTTTCAGCGTCGAGGCATTCGTCATATCGATCCAGAAGAAGAGGGTGAATTCAAGCGCGCTCGGACCGAACTCCCGGAAGATGACGAAAGGCTCCGGATTGCGCAGGACGCGCGTATGGTCGTTGGCTGCAAGCAAAAGGAGCTCCTCCACTTTCCGGGCGTCGGAGCCGTACGCGACGCCTACGTTTATTCTCAGACGAATTTTCTGATCCGTGAGCGTCCAGTTAACGATCTTATTATTCAGAAAATAGCTGTTGGGCATGAGCACATCGATGTTGTCGAATGTTTTCACCCGTGTTGATCGGGTGCCTATCTCCTGCACCGTCGCGAAGAGACCGTCGATCTCGATCGTATCGTCCACGCGCATCGGCTCGCTGAACATGAGGATGAAGCCGCTGATCAGGTTGTTGAAGATATTCTGGGCTCCGAATCCTATGCCGATGGCGAGAGCGCCTCCCAGGAAAGCGAACGCCGTAAGGGGGATGCCGACGAGATCGAGCGCTGCCAGAATAAAGGAGCCCATCAGGATGAAAAAGAGAATTTTTCGGCTGGCCATCATCGCCGTTGTATCCATGCCGAAGCGGATGAGCAGCGTCCGGCCGAGGAAATCGGTCAATCGTCCGCTCAGGAAGAAGGCCGCAAGGAAGAGGAAGACGGCGAAGACCAGCTTCGACACGGTGATGTCGAAACCGTCCCCCGACCAGAGGGTAATGTTCCAGAACGCTAAGAAACGCTCCTTGCCGAATGTGGTCACTCTCTCGGCGATTCGCACCGCGTCTATGTGCTCGTTGATCTCCTCGCGAAGACGGCTGTACTGGTTGAAAAGGGAGAAAATCTGCGCCATGGAGGCGTTGGCGCTCTCCGCTATTCTGTTGAGAAGATCGATCCTCGAGCGAATCCTGGCAAGGACCGCGTTCGCCCCGGCGTGTTCCTCCAGCTCTTTTTGAGCGGCGAGAATATCCGCCTGGATAGAGGAAACGCCCCTTTGACGGACAAGAAAAGCGCTCTCGAGATCTTTCACCCTGGTGAGAATGATCGAACGCATATCCCAGAGCTCCTGCCCCTTGAGGCTTCCGTCGAGGAGAGAGTACCTGGCATTCCAAATACGCTGCTCTTCTTCCAGGAAGAGCAGCGTCTGCTCGGTATGCTCCAACGAGAGCTGCGCAAACTGAAGCGCCGCCTGCTGTTCGGACGCACCGGCCTGCGCCAGCACCCTTTCTCTCTCGTTTCTCGCGGATGTCAGCGCTCCCTGGCTTCTTGTGAGGGCCGTCCGAGCACGCTCCCTTTCTTCACGCAGCCCGGCGAGCTTTTCTCTGGCCGACGCTATCTGCTCGGCGATGCTCTCGATTCGGGTCGTACGGTCCTTTTCATCATACGCCAAGTGTTTTTTGACGAAATCCAGCGCCTTTTGCAGGTTGTCGCGTTCCGTGATAAGCAGGGCGCGGTGAATGCTCTGCGCTTCGATGTTCAAATTTTGGACTATCCGGGAAGCCTTTGCCGTCTCGAGGTCGGTCTCCGACTCCTTCACTCGGAAGAGCTTCTTTGCACGGGAAGCGCTCTGCACGTCCTGCAGCTCTTCGAAGAGGACTTTGTTCCGCTCCTCCATCCGTTGTATCTGTTCCTGCAGCGCGGAAACGCTCCCTTCGGAAAGACGGATGGAAGAATTTACGGCCTCAAGGCGCTGTTCTACAGCCTCGTACCGATTGCGGACGTCTTCGTAGAAAGAAAGGTTGAAAGGAGGTTGTCCGGTGATGACAGCCGCCGTCGACTCCTCTTCCCGGGTTTTTTTTTCCCGCTGCGCTTCCGCGAGGTTGTCGTGCGCGCTCGTCAGCCTGGAATAAATGTTCTGAAGCGCGCCCAAGGAAACAAGAATCCTCCGCAGATCCTCTTCCTCGATATCCTCGGTCTCCAGGAGACTCTCTTTCTTTTCATCGAGGGCGTCCAGTTCCGATTGAATCTGCGTGATGCGTTCCTGTATTCCCTGCTTTTTCGATGGAATTTCCCGGTCGGCGCCCTCCACGCCAAGCTTTGCGGCCTCCAGAACCGTTTTTTCCGTCTCCTGCGCCGCTTCCGCGGATGATCGCACGCTTGCGTCTCCTATGGAAAGAATTCCGGTGAAAATCAACGCAATCAACAAAAGAGCGCATATGCCAACGCAGCGTCGCAGGGTAGTCGTCATCGATTTCTCCTCCTCTTTCTACCAGACAAGGCGGGAGCAAGCCCCCGCCTTGAACAAGGAAAAACACGGCAGAAACGCTCCGACGTGTCTGAATTATGCTATCTCGGGAAAGAAGTCTCTCATTATTTCTTCGACATGCTGCATTTTCTTCACTTTCACGACGTTGGATCCGCAGAAGAAGAGACCTTCCTCCCAGTTGCCGCGGAAGGAGTCGATCAGCGCCTGCGCGATGCAGAAGGTTTCTTTCTCCGTCTTGTAACGGCAGTGCGTCAGGCAGTTCGCCATGCACGGCTTGCTCTTGACGTCTCCTTCCAGATACTGCGCGACGAAGGGGGATTTCAACGCACGCCCGGGGAGGCCGGCGGGGCTGTGGATGATGACCACATCGTCTTCGGTAGCGTCGATGTAGGCCTGCTTGAATCTGTCCGAAGCGTCCCCCTCGAACGTACAGGCGAACCGCGTCCCGACCTGCACGCCTTTAGCCCCGAGGGCGAAGACCTTCTCCATATCCTCGCGGTCCCATATGCCGCCGGCCCCGATGACGGGGATATCGCTTCCCATCTCTTTTTCGACGTATTCGACGAGTTCGGGGATCACATGTTCGAGAGTAAACTGCTCGTCGTCGACCTGGTCCATCTTCGTCACGCCGAGATGTCCTCCGGCGTACTTCGGCGTCTCGACGACGAAACCGTCGGGAACACGGCCGTACGTCTTCTCCCACCTGCGGGTAATCAGCGCGGCGGCTTTCAAGGAGCTGACGATGGGAACGAGCGCCACATCCGGGAAGTCGCGCGTGTACTCGGGCAGACGGAGAGGAAGCCCCGCTCCCGAGATGATGACGTCCACGCCGCCCTGGCAGGCGGACAGAGTCTGGCGGTCGTAGTCCGTAAGCGCCACCATGCAGTTGACGGCGATCACTCCGTCGGGACCTGCGATTTTTCGCGCATCCGCTATTGCGTCTTTGACTGCCAGCTGGTTGGCGTCAAAATAGTTTCGACCGTTGTAGTGGGCTGAGTTCGCGGCAAGTCCTACGCTGGCGATCGTTCCCACTCCGCCGCATTTCGCCACATGCCCCGCAAGACTGGGTCCCGAGATCGCAACCCCCATGCCGCCCTGTATCAAGGGATACCGGGGCGTGTGTTTTCCTAGCTTTAAAACGGGCAGTTGTATACTCAAAAAGATTCTCTCCTCTGCAAAATGTTCTCTGAATGCCGTCCTTCAAACGAAGGGTGTCTCGTACTCTTCTATTGTATCCTATGGTGAACAAGGCGAGCAAGGAAAAACAACATATCTTCTTCCCCGCATTCCGCGCTGAAAAACTCAAAACCGATTGACGTACTTTTCGCTGCACGGTACCATTTGTATAGTATATACCCTGATTCTCAAATTTTCCTGCATGGAGGGAACACAATGTTCACCGTCAAGGAATTTCTGAAGTGCGAAGTTAAACCCGCCCTCGGGTGTACCGAGCCCGGAGCGGTGGCGCTGGCTGTCGCCCGGGCGAAGGAAGAGCTGCCGGGAGATGTGGAAAACGTTGTCGTAACCGTAAGCGACAGCATCTACAAAAACGGCGTGGACGTGGGGATTCCGGGCACAAAGGGACTTCGCGGGAATAATGTTGCCGCGGCCCTCGCCGTCCTCCGCGGACGATCGGAGTACGGTCTCGAAGTGCTGAAGGACTGTACCGAAGAAGACGCCGCAAAGGCTTTGGAGCTGCTCGGCAAGGGGAGCATCAAAGTGCTCCCCGACATGGAACGGCACGGCGTTTTTGTCGAAGCGAAAATCCAGTCGGCCGGCAAAACGGCCCTCTGCCGCATCGAAGGAAGCCACACCAACATCGTGGAAGTTCTGCTCGACGATGAAATCCGCTTCTCCGCAGCATGCCCCGAATCCGCGAATATTTCGGAACAGGCGAAGAACATCTCCGAGGAAGTGGCGCGCATGGGATTTTCCGAGCTCGTTTCGATGGTGGACTCCATGGACGAAGAAGACATCGAATATGTCCTCAAAGGCGTCGAGATGAACATGACAATTGCTGACTACGGCTTTGATAAGGGCCACGACACGGGACTCAACCTCGGCAAGACCATTCGTAAACACTCCGGAACAGGATTCGATTCCGACGACCTCAGCCTGAAGATAAAATCCTACGCCGCGGCCGCGGCGGACGCCCGCATGTCGGGAGCTCCCCTCCCCGTTATGAGCAGCGCAGGCAGCGGCAACCACGGAGTAACCGCCATCCTTCCCGTGGCGATCTTCGCTGCGCACCAGGGCGCCGACAGGGAAGAGACCGCGAAGGCCATCGCATTCAGCCATCTCGCCACGAGCTATGTAAAAAGCCGGACGGGACGCCTGACCCCCACCTGCGGCTGCACCGTCGCAGCGGGGGCGGGAGCGGCGGCGGCGATGACCTATTTGAAGACGAAAGATATCGCCAAGGCCGCTCAGGCCATGCTGATCATCCTCGGCAACCTCGTGGGCATGATATGCGACGGTGCGAAGCATACCTGCGCGCTGAAAGTAGGAACCGGCGCGCTCGAAGCGTACCACGCCGCGCTCCTTGTCTTCGACGGGCACTACCCGGAGCCGCAGGGATTGGTGGACGAAACCATCGAAAAAACCGTGAACAATATGGTCCAGGTCTCCGTCCACGGCATGCAAAATCTCGACAAGGCGATCATCGACGTCATCTCGCACCGCTTCGATTGACGAAAAATACGCGGAGGCGGAGAAAGAGCGAACGCTCTTTTTCCGCCTCCGCCCCCCTCTTTTCGATGTTTATGCGCTCTCCCCGAGCATTGCGTGACGTAGAGCCGACCGGATAAAAGCGTTTACGGACTCATCCGGCGGCAGAACGCGTTCCATCCACGAAAGCACCCCGTCTCCCCGCAGCATTCGGAACGAGGGTGCGAAATTAAGATCGAACACCCAGGAAAGCTGCACCAGAAGAAAATCCGAGAGGGAACGGACATTGCTGTAGGACGCTCTTTTTTCTGTGGAGACTTCTCTCACAAGGGCCTCCGAATAGCCGCCCGAAGGGATGATCCTGGGCAACAGCTCGTTGATTCTCTCTTCCTCCACATGCATCCGGACAAGACGAAAAACGTCGAGCTTGTCGCTGTCGCGGAC
>LVBO01000161.1 GCA_001604435.1 Synergistales bacterium Syner_01 | reverse complement strand
AACACGTACATCGCGACGGTGCTTGCGATTACCGGTTGCGGGGCGACGCCGGTCTTCGTGGAGCCGGACGGGTATCACGGCCTGGACGCTGCGCGCGTGGAGGCCGCCGTGACGCCGAGAACGAAGGCGCTCCTGCCGGTTCATCTCTACGGGCAGCCGTGCGGCATGGAGGAGCTGCTCGGCATCGCGGCACGCCGAGGACTCGCTGTGATCGAGGACTGCGCGCAGAGCCACGGAGCGATGTGGAGAGGACGAAAAACGGGGACGCTGGGGACGGTCGGCTGCTTCAGTTTCTTCCCGACGAAGAATCTGGGAGCCTTCGGCGACGCCGGGGCGCTCGTCACGGAGGACGATGCCCTTGCGGATCGGGTGCGCGCACTGAGGAACTACGGCTCGAAGAAGAAGTACGTCAACGAGATCGAGGGCGTCAACTCCCGTCTGGACGAGATACAGGCGGCCCTGCTCCGCGTCAGGTTGCGTTTCCTCGACGCGATCAACGCCGAACGGGCTGCGATCGCGGCCCGGTACGCGGAGCTGATTCGTTCGTCCTTTGTGCTGAAGCCCCGTCCGCGCCCGGAGGCGACGCATATCTTCCACCTGTACGTCGTCGAATGCGACCACAGAGACCGCTTGCAGGAACATCTCTCCACGCACGGCATAGGGACGCAGATACACTACCCGATACCGCCGCATCTTTCGGGAGCGTACGCCCGCCTCGGATACGGGCGCGGTTCCTTCCCCGAGACGGAGCGCCTGGCGGAGCGCGTCTTGAGTTTGCCGCTCTACAGCGGTATGAGCGAGGGCGACGTCCTGGCCGTCTGCGACGCGGTCAACTCCTTCCGGCCATGAAGACGTTCCCTTTTCTCCTGTTGCGCCGCGCCCCGCGCGGATTATCGAATATGTGCGCAGTAAACGAAAAGAAACCGCAGATAATGTCGATGCATCCGCTCAAGAGGATGCGGAAAAAAATCGGAGAATTATGATGAAAACATTTGTTATAGCTGGAAAGTCTGACATAGCTGTTGAAGCACTGCTATATCTCGTTTTCTTTGACGGTGGGTATACCAGAGACTTTGAGCTGGCAGTTCTGCCGTCCGCGTCCGACTTGAAAGAGCACGGGTGGCAGAAGAGCCTTCGGAAGGCGGCGGGAGAACTGGGGATATCGGTTCACACATCGTTCCGTTCCTTGGAGGAGCGGTACGATAGAGACAGTACGTACATTTTTTCTCTTGAATACGACAGACTTATCAAGTCAGCTTCTTTTCCGAAAAAAAACCTGTTTAATATCCACTTTTCGGCTCTTCCCATGTATAGAGGAGTCTACACTTCGATTTTTCCTATCCTCAAGGGCGAGCGCACAAGCGGAGTTACCTTGCACTATATCGACGATGGCATCGATACAGGCCCGATTATCTCGCAGAGACTGTTCTCCATCGAGGGGATGACTGCTTGGGATCTTTATAAAAAGTATAACAGCGAAGGCGTCAGGCTCTTTATAGAGAACTATAAATACGTGACGTCCGCCAAGGAAGTGTCTTCGTCCGATCAAAACGGCGGATGGAGTTGTTTTTATAGAAAGGACTTGGATTTCGAACTCAGGAGGCTTGATGCGATCTACCCAAACATGAGCGCTTTGGAGATAGACCGCCACTTTCGCGGGTTCTTTTTTCCCGTCTATCAGATGCCCTTGTACAGGGGGAAGTCCGTCACTAGTCTGTCGATAATAGACGAGGAGAGGCTGGAACCGCCACGGGAACTTTTTGGTTGCAATGACTATGTTTTGTTGGCATGTAAAAGGGGCGTCGTGCTTCTGTCGTTTTAAGTTCCGAACGTATGGGCTCACCACCCATATTCATGCGTATGGGCCCAGCCCTCGCGCACGTCTGAACAAAGCTTTGACTCCAAGCCGCGCTCGCCTGATCCTCCCTCGCAGCGAGAAACTCTCCTCCGGACGGAGCGTCACCGGTACGGCGGGTTCGTCCGGAAGCGTCCGAAGGAGGGAGACGATCGCCGGAAACAGGTTGTACCTGTCGAGCACACGGTCGCGCGCCTCCCTCAGAAGCGGAAGCGACCGTTCGTAGGTCTCCTGCTCGATAGTCGCCATGATCGTCCGGACGGCCTCCTCGGGGCGTTCGATGTCGATGCGGGCGAACGCCCCCTGCGGAAAGTACTTTTCGATGTTGGGGCACCCCCAGTAGAACGGAAACGCCCCGCCGAGGTAGGCGTCCGCCAGCTTTTCCGTCCAGTAGTCGGCGCACTCCGAGTTTTCGAGGACGATATGGTACTTGTAGGGAGCGATCGCGTCGCGTTTGCACGCCGCTTCCTTGGCCCGTCCCCTGCCGAAGATGTCGAGCTCCGGAAGAGCCGTCCGCTCCAGGAAGGAGACGAACTCGTGCCGTTTCCTGTGTCCGTGGCGTTTCCGTTTCGTCGAGCAGATGATGGAAAGAAGGCGGCTCTTGGTTTCGAAAGGGGAGCTCCCGGCGAGCGAGTCGTAGCTCTCGACGAATCGCTCGTCCCCCGATTGGTCGAACTCGCGCCCGTAGTGCCACGGAAGCGCCTGCTGCTCCGCGACGACCCCGGCGTGCCGCATCGCGTGGCAGGTGAGCACCTTGGCGAACTGCGCCGCGAAAGCTTCCGGGTAGCTCTTGATCATCGGCGGCTCGCCGGTGATCAGAATCGTCCGCGACGGAGGGCAAACGGTCGTCGTCGCCGCGGGGAGTTTTTCGTACACAACCCATGCGTCTGCGTGGGCGCAGTCCCGGTCGATCACGAACTGAACGCCGTCCCATATTCCGGATGCCCCCGGCGTCTGCAGAGCGAGCGGCCACGATGCGGAGGGCGTGGTGAGCCTGACGATCATCATCGGTCGTTTCCGTTCCGGGGAACGATGATGATGTCCTGCTCCGGAAGTATCGCCTGTTCGAGCGTGTTAGGCAGGGGAATCGGTCCGCCCTGCATCTCCCGGTGAATGCGCGGCCATGACGCGAGCTCGCGAACGCGCCTATGAATTTCGAACATATCGATAGTCTCCTTATCTTTGTTCATGTATGTGCCCGTGCATTCTCGCACCTGTTGTCTCCGTGTGCTTTTTCACCCCTCTGAAAAGGGCGGCGATGTCGTGCGGATCACCGCGATGTCCTCGGTAAGCGAGGCGGTTGGAAGTACGGTCAAGGCCGTGTTCATCGCTCTCCTGGAGCATGGGATGCGAAAGGAGGACAAGGTCTCGGGCAGGAAGAGAAAAAAATAGAGGAAGAAAAGAGCATGTTTCTTCCCGTGTCGACATGCGGCGAGTTCTTCTTCGTATTGTGGAAAGCCGCGCCGGATACTGAGCATTATACCCGATGAGTTCTGAAATGCAATTCAGCATACCGGTCTTTTTGGACAAGGAGGGGGAAATATGATAGGCTTCCATCGGAAAAAACCGAGCGCTCCCGGCGCTTCAGGGAGCGTGGAAAGGCGGCGGTTTCCTTGAAGATTCTCCAAATTCTTCCCGAGCTGCACGAGGGCGGCGTCGAACGGCACGTGCTCTGGCTCTCCAACGGTCTTGTTGCCGGAGGGCATGAGGTTGTCGTTGTCTCGGCCGGTGGGAAGATGGAGAGGGAGCTGCGGGGCGCGGAGCACGTCCGCCTTCCGGTCCACAGAAAAAACCCGGTAACGGCGGCGTGGGCGGCTCTCCGGATAGCGCGGATCGCAAAGGCGCGCGGAGTACAGCTTCTGCATGCCCACTCCCGCGTCCCGTCGTGGATCGCGTGGTGGGCGTCCCGCCTTTCCGGAATACCTTGGATTGCGACCTGCCATGCCTTTTACAGCAGGAACGCGGGAATACTCCCGTACCGGAGGGCGTCTCTGCTGCTTTGCGTCAGCGAGGCGGTGCGTTCGTATTTTGCGGAGATCTTCCCCGATGCGAAATTCCGGGTGGTGTATAACGGTCTGCCGCCGACGGAGCGGGTGTGGCGACCGGATGAAGGAGAAGCGCCTCGGCTTCTTTTCGTGGGCAGGCTCGTGCCGAAAAAGGGCGTCGATACTCTCCTCCACGCGCTTTCTCGTTCGCGAGACGTTCCGTGGAATCTCGACATCGTCGGCGACGGCCCTTCGATGGAGCCGTTGCGCCGGATGGCCGCGCGGCTCGGGATAGCGGACAGAGTCTTCTTCCGCGGTTTCCAAGAAGAGCCGGAGCGCTGGATGGCCGGGTGTTCCTGTTTTCTCTTCCCTTCGCATCAGGAGGGAATGGGGCTGGTGCTCATGAGGGCGGTTCAAATGGGACTTCCCGTGCTGGCCTCGGATATTCCGGCGGTCCGGGAGCTCGCGTCGTCACCGGAAGGGTTGTTGCCGGCCGGGAACGCGGAAGGTTGGCGTATTGCTCTTGAGGACTTTCTGCGAACAGGTACGGTAGGAGCACGTTTTATTGCGGAAAAGATTCCGTCGATCGACGCGATGGTGCGATCGATCGAGGATGTGTACGCGGGCATAGTTCGAAACGGCATGGAGAAAGCAACGGAAGCGCACAGAGCGCGTTTCCGTCGGAAAAAATAAACGAGGTGCGTCCATGAAGAAAAAAGCATTGTTGACCGGCATCACGGGACAGGACGGAGCATATCTGGCCGAGTTTCTGCTGAACAAGGGGTACGAGGTGCACGGAATGAAGCGCCGGTCGTCACTCTTCAACACGGGGAGGATCGACCACCTGTACGAGGACCCGCACCGGACGGAGCGGCGACTTATCCTTCACTACGGGGATCTCACCGATTCGTCGAACATCATACGGATCATCCAGGAGGTGCAGCCCGACGAGATCTACAACCTCGCCGCGCAGAGCCACGTGAAGGTCTCTTTCGAGACGCCGGAGTACACGGCCAACGGAGACGGGCTCGGCGTGCTGCGCATTCTTGAAGCCATTCGGATTCTCGGGATGGAGCAACGTACGCGCTTCTATCAGGCCTCCACCAGCGAACTCTACGGCAAGGTGCAGGAGATCCCGCAGAACGAGAAGACGCCGTTCTATCCGCGCAGCCCCTACGCCGCGGCGAAGCTGTACGGGTACTGGATCACCGTGAACTACCGCGAGGCCTACGGCATGTTCGCCTGTAACGGCATTCTCTTCAATCACGAATCGCCCCTGCGCGGGGAGACCTTCGTCACCCGCAAGATCACGCGGGCAGCGGCGCGCATCGCCCTTGGCCTGCAGGAGAAGCTGCACCTGGGCAATCTTGACGCGAAGCGCGACTGGGGCCACGCGCGCGACTACGTCGAGGCGATGTGGCTGATGCTTCAACAGGACGAGCCGGACGACTACGTCGTGGCGACCGGCGAGACGCATACTGTCCGCGAATTCGCCGAAAGGGCCTTTACCGAGGCGGGCATCCCTCTCGCATGGAAAGGAACCGGCGTCGACGAACAAGGGGTGCACGCAGAAAGCGGAGCCGTGCTCGTCGAGGTGGACCCGAGGTACTTCCGCCCGACCGAGGTCGAACTGCTGCTCGGCGATCCGTCGAAGGCACGGGAACGACTGGGGTGGAAGCCCCGCGTCGCCTTCCGGGAGCTTGTCGCCGAGATGGTGCGCGCCGATCTCGATCTCTTCCGGAGAGACCTTATTTGCCGCGACGCGGGGTACAGCGTCTGCGCGGCGGCGGAAGACCGCTGTTGAACGGAGGTGAACACGATGTCGACTCTTCACCATGAAGATATGATCTTTGTCGCGGGGCACAGGGGCCTCGTCGGCTCGGCGATTGTCAGGAAGCTGCGTGAAAAGGGGTATGACAATCTCCTGCTCAAAACCCGCAGCGAGCTCGACCTGACCGACCAGGCTGCGGTGCGCGCCTTCTTCAAGTCGGAACGCCCCGATCACGTGGTCCTGGCGGCGGCGAAGGTCGGGGGAATACTGGCCAATTCGACATATCCTGCGGATTTCATCTACCAGAACCTCGCGATCGAGGTCAATATCATCCACGAGGCGTGGCTCGCGGGCGTGAAGAAGCTTCTCTTCCTCGGCAGCTCGTGCATCTATCCGAAGCTGGCGCCGCAGCCTTTAAAAGAGGAATACCTTCTGACCTCGTCGCTTGAGCCGACGAACGAAGCGTACGCCATCGCGAAGATCGCCGGGCTCAAGATGTGCGAGTGCTACAACCGACAGTACGGCGCCCGCTTCATCTCAGTCATGCCCACCAACCTCTACGGCCCGGGGGATAACTTCGATTTGAATTCGTCGCATGTGCTGCCCGCGATGATCAGGAAATTTCACGAGGCGAAGACGAGGGGAGACGGCTCGGTGACTCTTTGGGGGACGGGAACTCCCCGAAGGGAGTTTTTGCATGTGGACGACCTGGCCGACGCCTGCGTCTTTCTGCTGGAGCGCTACGAGGAGGCCGGCTTTCTCAATATCGGCGTCGGCGAGGACGTGACGATACGCGAACTTGCGGAACTGGTTCGGCGGATCGTAGGTTTCGGCGGAGATATCCTCTGGGACTCCGCGAAGCCGGACGGGACGCCGCGGAAGCTGCTCGACGTATCGAAATTGAAGGCGCTCGGCTGGGAACCGACCATTTCTCTCGAAGAAGGCATTGAAGATACGTGGCGGTGGTACCTCCGGAACGAAGCCGAACCCGCTCTTCATCCCGGCGTCATCGGCACGATTTGATGATATTCGTCGTGCTTCGCCCTTCAAGAAGCGGGGCCAGCACCACGCGCCCTCCCGCTTCTTCCACGACATCTCTCCCCACGACCTGCGGCAGTGTATAGTCCGCACCTTTGACCAGGACGGACGGCCGGAGCGCCCGGATAAGACGGAGGGGCGTGTCCTCCTCGAAGAGGACGACAAGATCGACGCACTCCAGAGCGGAAAGAACGGAAAGGCGATCTTCTTGGGAAGCCACGGGGCGGGAAGGCCCTTTGAGCCGTTGCACGGAAGCGTCCGAATTGACGCCGACGACAAGGCGATCACCTTCGCGCGCGGCATGCCGGAGCAGATGGACATGTCCGGAGTGCAACAGGTCGAAGCAGCCGTTCGTAAACACCACGCTTTTCCCCTCTCGCTTCCAATCCTCGACTCTGGCGGTCGCTTCTTCGAAGGAGACGACCTTGCCGCTTCTTTCCACTTGATTGAGCGAAAGCAAATCCTCCAGGGAGACGGGGGACGTCCCGGCGCGCGTGACCACGACGCCGGCGGCCTTGTTCGCCCAATCGGCGGCCTTCTTCCAGGTCGTCCCCGCGATCAGCGATGCCGCAAGAACGGCGATGACCGTATCGCCCGCTCCGGAAACGTCGAACACCTCGCGCACGCAAAACGCGGGGAGGAAGAGCTCTTTTCCGTCCTCGAGGAACAGGGCCATTCCTTTGGCCCCTCGCGTCACCAGCAGATTTCGGAGCCCGTAGCGTTTCCGCGCCGAATGCGCATGAAGCGAGAGCGTCTCTTCGTCGATCTCCGCTCCCTCGGAGACCAAGGCCAGCTCCGCCTCGTTCGGCGTGACGCAGGCGGCGCCCCGATAGCGGTTCCAATTGTTCCCCCTGGGGTCGACGAAGACGGGCGTTCCCTTCGTTGCGGCCGCTTCGATGATCGTGGAGCAGAGAGAACCTTTCAAAACGCCGTTCCCGTAATCGGAGAGGATAATGGCGTCGAGACCGTCCATTTCTTCCAGCAGGGATGAAAAGAGCAGGTCTTCGTCGTGTTTCGAGAGCGCCGAGGACTCTTCGATATCATAGCGAGCGATCTGCTGATTCCCGGCAACGATGCGGGTTTTGATCGTCGTGGGGCGGCCGTCGATCTGCAGCAGCTTGTTCTCTATCTTTTTTTCATCGAGGAGCTCGCTCAGCAGGACGCTGTTCCCGTCGTCGCCGACAGCGCCGTACACGGAGACCGAACACCCGATCCCCGACAGGTTCGCCGCGACGTTCGCCGCTCCGCCCGCGACATGACCTATTCTT
>LVBO01000160.1 GCA_001604435.1 Synergistales bacterium Syner_01 | reverse complement strand
TACGAAAAGGACACGAAGAACGCTTCAAGCAGCGAAACTTCCGCGAGTTGCTCTATTTTCGAATATCGACACGATTCCTTCTGTTCTTTTTTCATAGGCAATACCCCTATTCCGGCAGCAGAACCCTACGGCACACTTTCACAAGCTTCTCCGCCGAGCGTCTTTCAAAAAAGCGCCTATCCGTAAACCGGTTCAGCCCTCTTCGCCGATTCATGCTCCGGGAAGAGCGCATCCTCCAGAATCCTCAAGAGCTACTTCTCGGGAGCCCAGGACAACCATAGAAGCGATTCGCTTGTCGACCCGGCGCTCCGGGGAGGCGATGGCCTTACCGAGCGCGTCCTTTACAGCATTTTAAACGAACTCGACGACATTTCGCCCCCCTATTTCTTCGACGTGGCGATCCACTCAATGATCGCCAACGAGGCTCTGCTTGAGTATATCCGCTGCAGAGGAGGGGTGGCACACGAGAAATACGAGAGAAAGTACAACATGCAATATATCATCTCACACATTGCATTAAAATAATCATCACATCTTATTACAAAGAGTCGATAGCACGCTTGACAAAACTAACATGAATTGACAAACTTAACGGCGAGTGTTCTTTTTTTAACAAAACATTGCTTACTTCTTTCCTTACAATCAGCTGGAGGAGGGCTATATGCTTATCGACTTGAAATTCGATTCAGAGGATGGGTCGCTTCGTGTTCCTAAGATCAATCTTCATCTGTTCCAAGGGATGCTTTACAACCTGCTCCCCGTTGCATTCGCCCAATTCCTTCACGACACCGGTTTCGAGACGGAGAAACGGCGCTTCAAGCTGTTCGCTTTTTCTTGGCCTCGCGGGAAAGGCAAACCCGTTTTTATGGATAATCATCTGGTATTTAAAACACCTTTGCGAATTACAATCTCCACGCCGATCAAGGAAACCGTATCGGGTATCACCGACGGAGCGCTGGGAAAGAGCAGCGTGCGCATAGGGAACAGCACCCTCTTCTGCTCTGGCATTCTGACACGAAATCCTTTGGTCGAACGTGAAGAGATCAACCTTTACACCCTTTCCCCCATCACGTGCTACTCCACTCTCTATAAGAAGACCGGCGAACCGTACACGCTCTATCATAGCCCCGTCGAATCGGAGTTTATCTCCCAAATTCATACGAACTTAGCGAGAAAGTACAACGCACTCTTCCCTGATCGCGCGATTCCGGAGGGGAACGTTCGCATCACTCCTTCCGGAGAAATAAGGGAACAGATCGCCAGATTCCGGCCCGACGATCCGCGCCCGATCAAGGGGTGGTGGGGACGATTCCATCTCCAAGGGCCAAGAGAACTGCTGCAGACGGCTCTCGACTGCGGATTGGGGGCAAAGAACTCTGCGGGCTTCGGGTGTGTGGAACCTGCGCGCTCCCGAAACCAAATCGCCATATCTTCGGAAAGTAGGTGATGATCAAGCTATGGGCTTCTTGGACGCAGTGAAAGCGCTTGGATGTATGGATGCGGAGATGTCTTCGAGCAGAAATGAAGTTGGCGAAAGCGATCCTTTCGAAGGTATCGCCGATTTTCTGGAGCTGCCTTTGAGTCTCTCAGGGAAGGAAACAGCAAAAGTGATTAGAATATGGTGCAAAGTCTCCAATGTCAAGAAGAACCTCGCCGACGAGACTCTGCCTTTGGATATTCAAGGCATTGAAAAGATCGACTGCATAGAGTACGGGGCAGGCGGAGACAATCCGGATATCGAGAAGATCAAAAAGGAAACCCTCTACCGATCAGCAGCCGGAAGCAACGTGACGTGGAGCTATACGCCCCTGTACAAGCTGGGCAAGAGCAAAAAAAGCAAATCTGTTGTTTGCGAGGATTTAGCCGGCAAAGACGGCACGTGGAAAGAAAACAAGGAGACTCGTTTTTTCAAACTACGAAAGAATGTTCTGCAGGCGTACGAGGAGAGCGGTATATGGACGCTTGGAAGCGTGGAACGTCTCATGCAGGAACTTGAGGAGAGGGCTGAGATTCTAGCGAATCACTGGATAGAGGCGAATGCCTCGGCGATACTTGTTTTTGGACTCCTTTCGCCGATAGGATGTTTTCTATGGCCTGGCGAAATCCCTTGCTACAGGAGATACTTTAAAGAAAAAATCCAGTCTGTTTCACCGACGGCTCGCAAAAGATCGTCGCAAGATTCCTCTCAACCGTGGCAGTGCGCATCTTGCCTCCAAAATATGGAGAACAATGAGCCGCATATCAATGTGAGTGAAATATTTTCCTTCTCGACATTCGACAAACCGGGGTTTCTTCCCGGAGCTTCCAAAGGTTCCAGCAATACGATTTCACGCAAAGTCTGGCCTCTTTGCCGTTCCTGTTGCGGTCTCCTTTCACGAGGACGCAGCTATATAGACAGTCACTACATGAAGAACAATATCGTCGCCGGATTGAATCTTTTCGTGATACCTGAGTTGCTTACTTCCAACAAGAACCTTGTAAAGGCAGACGAGCAAACCAGTAGCTTCTTAAAAAAAGGGATCAAAATCGAAGAAAGACTCTTCAACTATTTGGCGAAACAGGGAGACTCGCTTGTTTTTCATTTTGTATTCTGGGAGAAGAACAAAGCGCAAGAGCTGCTCCATCTGATGGTGGAAGACGTTCCACCAACCCGCCTAAAAAGGTTAAATCTAAAATGGAAGGAGGCAGTCGAAGCCTTCCCGTTTCCTTCGAGCGACGAGCAGACAGGAGATGTCAGAACATCCTTGGATTTCGCACTCAAAGCGGTTCTCTATTTCTATCTTGCGGCATCGAAAAACGAAGGCGAAAAGAAATGGCTTAGAAACAAAGCTCTGGCCGTTTGGGGGCAGCTTCTCGGAGGCGATCCGGTGGATGTCATGGAGGTAAAGAATCTCGCCGTTTCCAGATTAACGGCACGCTTCGCCGACGAGAACTGGATGAAGCATTCCGGCTTGAAAACAATGGACATGGCCAGAGTCATCGATTTTCTGATTCGAAATAATGCGAGGTGAAAAGAATGGAACTTGGTTTTTTTGACAGATTCGCCGATCCCTTCTTAAAAACAGCCAATGGAAAGGGCGTCTTCCTGAGCGGCATCGTCCTCGGTCTGGTAGCGGCACAGCAGGTCGAGCGAGGTTCTCTCTCCGATGCTCCTCTATTCAAGCAGATCACCTTCGGCAGAATGCAGACGCGCGACATTCGTCGCCTTCTGGCGCGTGTACCCGAGCTTTCGAAAGCGTATCGTTTGAAAAACGCAGGAAGAGTGGCGCAGCTTCTGGGTATGGCCGGAAACTGCTTCCTTGAGGGAAAGGGCGAGGAGATGGGGGTGAACGGCAACTTTACCTTCGCGGTGGCCTTCACCAATGCATGGCGGTACTACAAAGAGATTTTTCCGAAGGATACAACCGAGACGCCTGCGATAGCTGAGCTTGAATCGGAAGAAAGCGGAGCGGCAGATAATCAACTTCTTTTGATAGAGGGGGAAAACAAAAATGGCCTTTGAAAAACGCAGAGAGCTTCTTTTCGTCTACAGCGTGAAAGACGCGAACCCGAACGGCGATCCTCTTAACAACAACGCTCCTCGCAAAGACGAGGAAACGGGACAGATTCTTGTCTCCGATGTCCGAATAAAGAGAACCGTCCGTGATCAGTGGATTCGAGAAGGAAAAGACGTCTTTGTAGACGGGGAAGCGCAGACTTTAAAAGAACGAATGGACGCTCTAAAGAAAAAAACCAACTCCTCATCGGCCGCCGAAGCACTGAAGAAGTGCATAGACGCTCGTCTTTTCGGCGCGACATGCGCGCTCGACAAGGAGTCGTTCTCATGGTGCGGTCCTCTCCAATTCAAATGGGCTCGCAGTCTGCACAAGGTCCGCGAGCAGTTCGTCCAGGGAACGGCCGCTTTCGCCAGCAAGGAGGAGAGGGAACAGCGCTCGTTCAGGAACGAGTACATCGTTCCTTTCTGCATGCTCGCCTGCTACGGGATCGCAAACCAGCACGCATCCACCAGAACGGAGGCCACCGACGACGACCTCGACGACCTTTTCAAGACCGTGTGGAACGGCACGGCGAACTTGATCAGCCGCAGCAAGGTCGGACATGTTCCGCTGCTGCTTCTTGAAATAACCTACAAAAAAGATTTCGACGGCTGCATAGGCGCTCTCGACGAGCGGGTCCGCCTGACGGATGCGAACGGGAATCCATTCGACGAGGATGCGCAGTACGCGCTTCGCTCAGCAACAACGGTACAGCTCGATATAACCGCTCTCGCGCAGGCTCTCGAAACGAAAAAAAACGAGATCGAAAGGCTGCGTCTGGTTTATGACCAACGGCTGGTTATCAAAGGCAAGGAGGAACTAGCACCCATTCTCGGAGGGAAAATCTCGGAAGAAGCAAGGTGAGCGTCATGGCATTAGTTTTCGATGTCACTGGCTCCATGGCTATGTTCCGTAAATCCTATACGACAACGTCGTCCGTCTCGTTTCCGTTTCCGCCTCCGACCGCCGTCGCCGGCCTCTTAAGCGCCATCGTCGGATTCGAAAGCGGAAGCTCTTTGGATGCGTGCAGAGCCGCCTTCTGGGAGAAGATGAAAGGGACGCGCATCGCACTCGGGATTCTTCGCTCCGGAACGATCGGTCGCCACACGATCAACTTTTGGAACACCAAGGAGCCGAAAAAGAATCCTCGAATTCAGATCACGCATCAGTTCATCTTTTCACCGAAGTATAGAGTGTATGTCGCCGGCAGTATCGAGCCTCTTCTAAAACCCCGTTTGGAGAACGGGACGTTCGTGTATACGCCCTATCTCGGCGTCGCGTACGCGATTGCGGATCCTTTCTATATAGGATGTTTTGATGAAGGGCTTCTGAAGATCGATACAGGGGTGGAGATCGACAGTGTCATCCCGTGGAGGGACGGCATGAAAATCGACGTATCCGCGTCCGGCGGGGCTTTCAAAGAGCGAATGCCTTTTGTCATGGATAGTGAAAGAGCTTTGAAACAGGTCGTGGATGTCCTGTACTCCCCTTCCCCCGACAGAAAGCTACATCTTATTGAGAAAGGAGAAGTCCATGTCGCTCGATGCGGTCAGGACATTATTGCGTGGTTCCCTGAATGGTGAGAGCCATCCAGGGAAACAGCTTATCGATCATCTGGAAGGCGTTGCCGCTCTTTCCGCGACGCTGAATTTTATGCACGGCGCGCTGGACGAATCAGACAGCAAGCCACTCGAAGCGGCGGCTCTCACGCACGATATCGCCAAGGAAAGACCTCCTTGGCAACAGTACCTCCACGGGGAAAGCAAACAGGGCCCCGAGCATTCTCTAACATCCTCCTTTTTCACTTTCGATCTGCTCCGGGACGTGATGATTGCGGAGCTTGTCCGTAATCATCACGGTTCCATCCGCAACGTCGAAGAAACGACCGGATACTGGGCCGGCGACGACTTTCCATTTCATTCAATCCATACCTCGATCCGGGAAGTACTACCCGAATGGACACCCTGTTCAAGTTCAAAAGAATTGGAAGAGGCCGCAGAGGAGATGCTTTTCGGATTCGATGTCGACGAGTCGGCTTGGTTCAGGCATCGCACGCTCTTTTCTCTCCTTGTCGCCGCAGACAGAATGAACGCGCTCGGCGCATCCCGTATCGACATACCGCGAATGCCTCGCTTCGCTCCCCCATCGTTCTCGTCGCAATCGCCTCTTGATTCCTGGCGAAGCGAAGTGCGCTCATCGTGCCTTGCAAAAGCATCCACGGCAGGCGAACCCGGAGTTTATACTCTCACTCTTCCGACCGGGGCGGGCAAGACGACCATAGGGCTTGAAACAGCCTATCGTTGGTCGGAGCAACACGGTTATCGGTCCATACTCTATGTGCTTCCTTTCATCAGCATTGTCGAGCAGAATGCGGACGTGGCCCGCCGTCTTTTCGGCAACGACTTGGTACAGGAAGATCACTCGATGGTATTCTCCAGACGGAAGAAGGGGCTGGAACAAAAGAAGGAGCAGGAGGAGGAGCAAGCAACTCCTCTCGAAAGAATGCAGGCGCTTTTTCGTTACTGGCGTCTACCCGTGGTGACGACCACGATGGTACACTTCTGGGAAGCGCTCTATAGCGAACGGGCAAACGCCACGATGAACTTCCACCGATTCGGAAAGGCCGTCGTCATTCTCGACGAACCGCAGGCCATCCGCGCCGATCACTGGACCGGCCTTGGTAATACGCTGCGTATGATATCTGAAAAATGGCAAACTGCTTTCATACTCATGACAGCGACGCAACCCCGAATATTCTCGGGCGACGCTATGGAACTCGCTCCCGAAGAACACCGAAAAACCCGCGTAAACAGACATCGCTACAAGATTCTTCGGGAACGCATTCCATTGGCCTCTTTCCCGGATATTCTCCGCGAACACATACCGTTAAAATCATCTTCGGGGCTGGTCGTCGCGAACACCCGCCGGGAAGCAAGAGAAATGCACGCGATGCTCAAAGATATGCAGGCGAATAAAGAGATTCCCGAAGCCCCCGTCCTTTTTCTTTCCACATGGCTGGCGCCGATGCATAGAAGACTCACGCTCCGTAATCTTCGAAGACTTGAAGGAAAATGGACGTCTTCCGGTGGAAAACCGGACAGCAAGTATTCTCGAATAGGTGACGAAAAATCTGAAAGGGGCGGATTACCCCGTTTTCTGGTGTCCACCCAAGTCGTCGAAGCAGGAGTGGATCTGGATTTCGAATGGGTCGTTCGCGACTTCGGCCCTTTCGACAGTATCATCCAGGTCGCAGGGCGATGCAACAGACACGCTCGCCAGGAGACTCCGGGGACGGTGCTGGTCGTGAAATTCGTAAACACCCGCGAACGATCTTTCGCATCCATGGTATACAACTCCATCCATCTCGATGCGATGGAGAACATCTCCGCCGAAAACTCCGAGTTCGACGAAGAGCATATTGCTTCTTCCATGGACCGGTACTACGCTCTTGTCGCTGAAGGAATGAAGGGAAGCGGACTGTGGCAGAAGATCACGAAGGGGCAATGGGCGGAGTTACCTCCTCTTTACGAAGAAGTATTCGTCGACTCGATAACGCTGGTGATCGAATTCACGCCAAAAGTGCGTAGATTCGTATATCGCCTTGTTAATGGGGAATGGACGCTTGAAAACCTCGAGGAAAAGAAAAGGCTGATGAAGAGAATTCATCAGTATGCCATCGAAATACCTCGAAAAATGCTTTTGGCCTGTCGTGAAAGACTCGCTTCGGAGTTCTTTATTGAAAACCAGCCGCTCGAACAGATCGGCAACACCGACATGTGGCTCTTGTCCAAAGAGGCTCTGACGCTTCTTTACGATCCTATAACCGGTTTCATACCTCCCGCAACGGAAGAGAGAGATATCAATGGAGCCTTCATCTGACAAAGAACATACAAAAGGCAACTTTACCGGCTCTTGCTCCGAGGGAGTCAGAATAGGCGGTACTCTGGTTTGGTACGCCTCTGTTTGTCGCCGACAGGTCTGGCTCATGGCGCGCTGCATCGATCCGGACGAAAGAAACGAGCTGCTCATCCTGGGCAGACTTGTCGACGAATCGAGTTACTCCCGTGAAAAACACGGTATCGTTTTCGGCAACAACAGATTCGACATTGCACGAAAAGATGGCGAGACGCTAGTAATCTCCGAGGTAAAGAAAAGCAGCCACGCTGCGAAAGCCTCCCGATTGCAACTTTTGCACTACCTTTATGAATTGAAGAAGGAAGGGATCGACGCCAAGGGAGAGCTACTCTTCCCGGAAGAACGCAGAAAGGAGCCGATATGCTTGAGCGACGAAGCAATGCTCGAACTTGACGCTCTCTATGCCGCGATACGCAACGTCGCTGGATGCGCGCTTCCTCCGGAGCCGGAACGCACTGTGTATTGCAAAACCTGTGCGTATAGCGAATTCTGTTGGAGTTGAAATATGGGCCGCACACTCTATATGATAACCTCGGGAGAACTTTCGAGGAAAGACAATACGATAATGGTAGAAGGAGAAAATGGAAAAAAGTACATTCCAATCGAAACTACCGACGAGATTCTTATCTTCGGCGAGGTTTCGCTCAACAAGCGTTTCTTGGAATTCGTATCCAAATGCGAGGTGATACTGCACTTTTTCAATCACTATGGAGGATATGTCGGCACTTTCTATCCGCGGGAACACCTGAACGCGGGAGCGGTAATTCTAGCGCAGGCAAAATACTGCATGGAGCCAGCCCTTAGACAGGAGCTGGCAATCCGGTTTGTAGACGGAGCCATTCTGAATATGCAGAAGGTGGTCTCCTACTACGACCGACGATTGGAAACAGAGCTTCAGGATATCTTGGACTCTCTGGAACATTTTCGTCTAAGCGCACACGAATCGCCCGACATAGCCTCGCTTATGGGATTGGAAGGGAACGCGCACGTTGCCTACTACGGTTTTTTCGACCGAATAGCCGAAGAAAAAGACTTTGTTATGGGGAAGAGAACCCGCAGGCCGCCTGATAATAGAATGAACGCACTCATAAGCTTCTTAAATTCGCTATGCTACGTAACGGTTCTCTCGCAGATTTACAGAACGCATCTCGACCCCAGAATCGGATTCCTTCACGAAACGAACTTCAGGCGATTCAGCCTGAACTTGGATATAGCGGAGATTTTCAAACCAATTCTGGTGGATCGCCTTATTCTCACGCTGATCAATAAGCAGATGATCCAACCGAAACACTTTTCCCATAAAGCCGGAGGAATGCTGCTGAACGACAAGGGCCGGGATATTGTTTTGAAAAACTGGGAAGAAAGACTCCAAGGGACTATTGAACACCCCAATCTCGGGAGAAACGTCAGCTACAGAAACATGCTGCGCTTGGAAGCGTACAAGATCGAAAAACATATCTTGGGCGAAAAGACGTACGAGCCGTTCATCAGCCGGTGGTAGACGATGTTTGTTCTGCTTTTTTACGACGTGAAGGAAAAGAGAGTGAGCAAGGCACTGAGGACGTGTCGGAAATACCTGACGTGGGTTCAAAATTCCGTTTTTGAAGGGGAGCTTTCTCCCGCCCTTCTTGCAAAGCTGAAAACCGATTTGAAAAAGCAGCTTTGCGAGGAAGAGGATAGCGTTATCGTATATACTTGGAGATCGGAACGCTATACAGAAAGAACGATTTGGGGAGTAGAGAAAGGAAGCACTACTCCATTCTTTTAAGGCTTTTAAAATCAATGTCGCCCCCCGGTAGGGTAAAAAACCCAAGGGTTCGACGCAACATCAAAAAACGCGCCCAATAGGCTTGAACACTGATTTCGTACTAAAAATCCGCACCTTGACAAACGTCGTATAAACGGTGTATATATGCTCGAAGGCTCGGAGGCTATGCATTTGCAACGGGCCCGCGACCTTCCTATGAGGGATGGAAACAAAGGAAAGTCGAAGAAGCCGTAAGGGGGAAAATGGGGCCCGCGACCTTCCTATGAGGGATGGAAACAGTACAGCGACAAGTACAAGGGAATGATCGTCAGGAGCCCGCGACCTTCCTATGAGGGATGGAAACATCTGCCGGAATTCGAGCCACAGACATACGACCGTGCCCGCGACCTTCCTATGAGGGATGGAAACTTTCCTGGACCGTTTCGGGCGCCTGGAGCGGTTGACGGCCCGCGACCTTCCTATGAGGGATGGAAACTTAAGGGCGGTCGCGGTTCCTCGGGGGCACGGAGTGGCCCGCGACCTTCCTATGAGGGATGGAAACCTGAAAGAGAGGATGCACACAATGAAAAAATGGACAGCCCGCGACCTTCCTATGAGGGATGGAAACTTAGCGCGTTCAACGGTAGTTCCTACATAGTCGCCGGCCCGCGACCTTCCTATGAGGGATGGAAACCTCCACAAGCTCGGAAATCACCTCGACCGCTGTCCGCGCCCGCGACCTTCCTATGAGGGATGGAAACTCAGGAGCGCTGTAAAACGTTCCTCCTGTTTTTGCGCCGCCCGCGACCTTCCTATGAGGGATGGAAACACGGAGTCCTCATAATCTTGCCGGATAAACTTCCATGCCCGCGACCTTCCTATGAGGGATGGAAACTTACGTCCTGCAAAACTGGCAAGGGCATAATTTACAGCCCGCGACCTTCCTATGAGGGATGGAAACTCAAGGTCTTCAAGTCTCTTGAAAAACTCGTTCAATGCCCGCGACCTTCCTATGAGGGATGGAAACTACGCAATCGCCTCATACTTCTGTATGAGCTTTCGTGCCCGCGACCTTCCTATGAGGGATGGAAACAGGGGATCATGTACGGGACCGTTGGGAGTCATCGGGCCCGCGACCTTCCTATGAGGGATGGAAACTCTTCGGACATCTCTACCGCCGCGAAGAGGAGGATGGCCCGCGACCTTCCTATGAGGGATGGAAACGTTTATAGGTTAGGACGCAAGAGAGACAGTGAGACGCCCGCGACCTTCCTATGAGGGATGGAAACACAGGTAAAAAGAGTGTGATAGGATACTCTCACAAGGCCCGCGACCTTCCTATGAGGGATGGAAACTTTCATAATTTATACATCGCTCTGTCTGACGCGCTCCGCCCGCGACCTTCCTATGAGGGATGGAAACTCAACACAACCTCGTCAAACTCATGAACGGTCGCCGCCCGCGACCTTCCTATGAGGGATGGAAACTCCGCCTCGATCTTTCGAGCGTCAAGTTCCTTTTCCTGGCCCGCGACCTTCCTATGAGGGATGGAAACACGCACCCCGAGGCGATCAGGATATTCGAGGCGTTCTAGCCCGCGACCTTCCTATGAGGGATGGAAACTAGATCAGGACACGCCGATTCAATACCTCTCGGCGTGCCCGCGACCTTCCTATGAGGGATGGAAACCTCAGAAGGGCGTACCCCTTCAGAAGATCGGGTATAGCCCGCGACCTTCCTATGAGGGATGGAAACAAATAATAGAATGGGAAAAATACGGTAGTGAAACAGGCCCGCGACCTTCCTATGAGGGATGGAAACCTTCAAAAGACGGCAAAGGAAATGGCACGGCAGCAGCGCCCGCGACCTTCCTATGAGGGATGGAAACTTGGAGTGGGCGAAGGAACCCAAAAACGAAAGGAGGCCCGCGACCTTCCTATGAGGGATGGAAACATAGTCGAGGCGCTGCCGTCGCTTCGCCCTTTCCTGGCCCGCGACCTTCCTATGAGGGATGGAAACTGGCCGTCACCGTCGAAGGGGAGGAGTACGTAATCTGCCCGCGACCTTCCTATGAGGGATGGAAACTAAACGACGGATTCCTCAGTGCGGAACAGGGGGTCGGCCCGCGACCTTCCTATGAGGGATGGAAACTCGGTGCGGATATGCTCCGCGAAGGCCAGCATAGCCGGCCCGCGACCTTCCTATGAGGGATGGAAACTTCGTCCTCGTACTGCTTGCGTAGGCGTTTCAATTCGCCCGCGACCTTCCTATGAGGGATGGAAACTGTTCGACGACCCCCTGCGAGTATGCCCGCGCCAGCGCCCGCGACCTTCCTATGAGGGATGGAAACTCGCCATTCTGGCGGGGTACAAGGAGGGGCTTGTCTGCCCGCGACCTTCCTATGAGGGATGGAAACTTTCAGAGGACACCACCCTTGCCACCACCGTGGCGGGGCCCGCGACCTTCCTATGAGGGATGGAAACACGTTTCGACACTGGACGACTCGGTACTCTGGACCTTGCCCGCGACCTTCCTATGAGGGATGGAAACTAGTCACGCGAGGACGGGAACAAGTACCGCTTCCCTCGCCCGCGACCTTCCTATGAGGGATGGAAACGGGACGCAGCGCGGTGCGTGCAGGGGATGGCTACGGCCCGCGACCTTCCTATGAGGGATGGAAACTTTTCCGAATCGACAGGTCGTTTACGGCCCGTTGCAGGCCCGCGACCTTCCTATGAGGGATGGAAACATTGACAATCAAATACACGGAAGAGAGGGATACACCGCCCGCGACCTTCCTATGAGGGATGGAAACATCATGGCAAGAACTTCCGGCGACGGCGGTAGCACGCCCGCGACCTTCCTATGAGGGATGGAAACTTGGGAATACGGCGCTTCTTGCAAGCCACAAGGGGAGCCCGCGACCTTCCTATGAGGGATGGAAACATGAATACGATCAAGAAGCTTTTGACGCGATGATTGGCCCGCGACCTTCCTATGAGGGATGGAAACAACTTGGTATCAGGTTCGTTGAGTTTCGGATAAAGGGCCCGCGACCTTCCTATGAGGGATGGAAACTCTGAAGCTGCTAGGGAAAGACTTGTACAGTACCACGCCCGCGACCTTCCTATGAGGGATGGAAACATAGCAGTCCACAACATGGCAGGTGAAAGAATTGAAGCCCGCGACCTTCCTATGAGGGATGGAAACCCTTTACCTCCATGCCCTATTTGTGGACAGGTACCCGCCCGCGACCTTCCTATGAGGGATGGAAACATGATCCCCGGCGGCGGTGGCGGCGGTGGGAGCGGAGCCCGCGACCTTCCTATGAGGGATGGAAACAAGCAGTACGGCGCGGATTCTTTCGTAGACGCTTTCGCCCGCGACCTTCCTATGAGGGATGGAAACTGGATATTGGTAATGCTATGCTTCGGAGTGCAAGCCGCCCGCGACCTTCCTATGAGGGATGGAAACTTTTCGATGGTTTGTTCCGAAAACCCCCCGGACGGGCCCGCGACCTTCCTATGAGGGATGGAAACTCAGTATTACAGCGGCATGACCATTGAACAAGTAGCTGCCCGCGACCTTCCTATGAGGGATGGAAACTAGATATCCGGCATCGCTTCGATCATCGCGGCGAAGGCCCGCGACCTTCCTATGAGGGATGGAAACTCAATCAAATTTACCAATCTTACGTTTATCACTCTTGGCCCGCGACCTTCCTATGAGGGATGGAAACTCCTTCTTGCTCCACCATAAAACAAGACGGGGGTTGCCCGCGACCTTCCTATGAGGGATGGAAACTAGAAAGGAACCAACATGACTAAATACGCACAGATAGCCCGCGACCTTCCTATGAGGGATGGAAACTGCGAGCAAGCCCAGTACCACCGGTCTCCGCTTCCGGCCCGCGACCTTCCTATGAGGGATGGAAACTCGATGGTGCGCACAGGGACAGGGTCGTCCGTAGTCAGGCCCGCGACCTTCCTATGAGGGATGGAAACTCTTCCCCGGCATGCTCGCTCTTATGCCGGAGAAGTTGCCCGCGACCTTCCTATGAGGGATGGAAACATGTGATGGACGCTCAGGTTTGATCGCGCCGCGGCTGCCCGCGACCTTCCTATGAGGGATGGAAACTAGGACCCTGTAGCTCAAACCCCTCGCAGATTTGCTTGCCCGCGACCTTCCCATGAGGGATGGAAACTTCGTCCTGCGGGACTTGAACAGCGGCTCCAGCAGGCCCGCGACCTTCCTATGAGGGATGGAAACCTTCCCTTCCGCTTCACGATGCGCCGCTCCCGCCGCGCCCGCGACCTTCCTATGAGGGATGGAAACACGGAAAGGCACGGCGTATCCCGGATCATCGGCGCGAGCCCGCGACCTTCCTATGAGGGATGGAAACGTAGAAGAATAGTCCGCTTCGCGGATAGGCGAGAGAGCCCGCGACCTTCCTATGAGGGATGGAAACTCGCCCATATCATTGATTCTGTGCTGCCGTCTGATAGCCCGCGACCTTCCTATGAGGGATGGAAACTGGAAGCCGCCACAACGACCGAACTGCTTTCCGCTGGCCCGCGACCTTCCTATGAGGGATGGAAACCCCTCTTGGGGGCGCTTGCAGCGGGCGGAGCAAAGTTGCCCGCGACCTTCCTATGAGGGATGGAAACCCGCAAGGATCGTCGAACGAACGAATAACGCCTCCCGGCCCGCGACCTTCCTATGAGGGATGGAAACAACGAACACGGCTTCCCGCCGGACGTGATCGAACGTGCCCGCGACCTTCCTATGAGGGATGGAAACATCGACAACGAAAGCGAACTGCTGAACTACAAACGTCGCCCGCGACCTTCCTATGAGGGATGGAAACATGATGCTCGTTTCCTGTTCCCTACCTGTTGAGTGCCAAGACATCGTAGACTGATTTTAGTGCCAGGACATCGTTGACAAAAG
>LVBO01000159.1 GCA_001604435.1 Synergistales bacterium Syner_01 | reverse complement strand
GCTTTTTCGATGGAGATCTTTCCCACCGCGCAGCCCACGAAGAGGGCCGACCCGACGGGCGGCGTGCAGAGGCCGATGCCGAGGTTGAGCATCATCATGATGCCGAACTGCACCGGGTGCATACCGAGGGTTCCCACGACCACGGGAAAGAGGATCGGGGTGGTGATGAGGATGAGCGGAGCCATGTCCATGATGCAGCCCAGTCCAAGGAGCAGCAGGTTGACAAGAAGAAGCAGCAGGATGGGGTTGTCGGTGACGGAGAGCAGCATGCTCGTCGCCATGGCCGGGATCTTCAGGTAGGAGAGAAGCCAGCCGAAGGCCTTCGCGGCGGCGATGAGGCTCATCACCATCGCGAGCGTCTTCAGCGACGAGTAGAGAATCTTGTTCATCCTGCGCAGCGGAATCTCCCTGTAGATGAAGAAGGTGACGAAGAAGGCGTAGACGCAGGCGACCGCGGCCGATTCCGTGGCCGTGAAGACGCCGGAGATGACGCCGCCGATGATGATGACCGCCGTGAGAATGCCGAGAACGGCCTCCCTGGAGATTTGAAGCGCTTCGCGGAACGTATAGGGTTTTTCCTTAGGATACTGCCGTTTCACCGCTATGATATAGCTGATGATCATCAGAACGATGCCGAGGAGTACGCCGGGCACGAAGCCTCCGAGGAAAAGGCGTCCGACCGAGACGCCCCCCGCCGCAAGGGAATAGATGATCATGTTGTGGCTCGGCGGGNNACGGAGTAGTCCGCGTCGTACCCCTTCTCCTTCATCATCGGGATGAGTATGGTGCCTATGGAGGAGACGTCCGCCACGGCGGAGCCGGAGATGCCGCCGAAGAACATGCTCGCCAGCACGTTCACCTGCGCGAGGCCGCCCCGGACGCGTCCGACGAGCAGATTCGAGAAGGCGATGAGCCTTCGGGAGATGCCGCCCTCGCCCATCATCTCTCCCGCGATGATGAAAAACGGGATCGCGAGCAGCGAAAAGGAATTCACTCCCTGCACCATCTGTTGGACGATGGCCATGAGGGGGATCTTCAGGTAGATGGCGGTGAGCACCGACGAGACGGCGAGAGAGAACGTGATCGGAACTTTGAGCACCAGAAAGACAGCGAAACTCCCGAGCAGTATCCAGGAGGCGATGGTCGGATCAGGCATCGGAGGCGCACCTCCCCTGCGAAAGTTTATCGTCCATGTCGGCGTCCCTCTTGTCGAGCCCCAGCAGGTCCATCGCGCCCTCGTAGAGGACGAGCACGCCCGAGAGCACAAGCGGGAAATACAGAACGGAGGCGGGAACTCCTGTTGCCGGAAGGATCGAGCGGCTGGTGAACTGGACGAGGATCCATCCGTAGTGGATCATGATGTACCCCATGAAGAGGATAACGACGTCGGTCAGTTTGGAGAGCAGCAGATCGATCTTCGGGGAGATCTTCTCCGGAAGAAGGCAGAGGCTGATATGAAGCCGTTGTTTGACTCCGAGCGCAAGGGCGATGAAGGTGAACCAGACGACGAAAACAAGCGCGACCTCCTCCGACCATGTGATGCCGGAGTTGAGGACGTAGCGCATAAAGACGTTGGCGGAGATGAGAAGCACCATGGCTGCGAGCAGCGTCTTCGCAAGAATGACGAGGAGCGTGTGCAGCAGTCGGAAGAACGATGTGACGGCGTTCACGGGCGGGCCCCCTTCCTGAAGAAAAAGGGAAGACCCCCCTCGGGAGTCTTCCCTTTTCGAGCCGTTACTGTACGTCGCGAATTTTCTTGACTATTTCCTGCAGTTCGGGGCTGAGGGCGTCGTACATCGGCTGCATGGCGTTCTGGAACTCGACAAGCGCCTCGGGAGTCAGTTCGGTGATGATCGAACCCGCGGCGCGGACCTTGTCTTCGGCGACTTTCTCGAACTCCTTCCAGAGCTTGATCTGGTGGGGCATCGAGTCCTTCGCGGCCTGTTTGATGATCTCCCGGTCTTCCTTGGAGAGCTTGTCCATGCTGATCTTGCTCGCGATCAGGATCTCGGGAACGCGGGTGTGTCCGTCGAGAGTGAAGTACTTCGCAACCTCGTAGTGGCTGGTGGAGAAGTAGCTGGGCCAGTTGTTCTCCGCGCCGTCGATGACGCCGGTCTGGAGCGCGCTGTAGACCTCCCCGAAGGGCATGGGCGTCGGAACGGCGCCGAGAGCCGATACGAGGCCCATCATGAGCTGGCTCTCCTGGACGCGGATCTTCATCCCTTTCAGATCGGCGACGGACTTGATCTCTTTCTTGGAGTTATAGAAGTTTCGGGCGCCGGAGTCGTACCACGCGAGCCCGATGAAGTTCGCAGGCTCGAGGCTGGCCAGGAACTCCTCTCCGATCGGTCCGTTGAGCACCTTCCACATATGTTCTTCGCCGCGGTACAGATACGGCATCTGGAGGGCGTCGAAAGCGGGTGCGAAGGCGGAAAGCGGGGAAATGCTGACTCGGGTGAAGTCGACCGCGCCGAACTGAACCTGTTCGATCACCGCTTTCTCCTGGCCGAGCTGGCTGCTGTGGTAGACTTCGATCTTGATCCTTCCGCCGGTGCGTTCCTCGACGAGCCGTGCAAACTCGTAGTTCCCTTTCGTGGTCGGATAGTCGGCCACGTGCGTCTCTCCCAACCGGAGCACGACGGTGTCGGCCGCCGCCGGGAGTGCCGCGAAGACAAGTGCAAGCGCTGTCAGAACCAGAATCCACTTCTTCATTTTTTCTCCTCCTTCATATTGTGGTGATGAACAACCTGCGATTCATATTTATTGTAAATGCCTCGCAGGGCAAAAGCAAGCGCTTTTACACAATACGCGCACTCTTCGACCTTGTTTCACCTATTAAAATTCAACTGAAAGTATTCCTTTGCATTGTTGAAGCAAACATCCTGAACCACGGAGCCGAGAAGGGCGTAGTCATCCGGCAGCTCTCCGCGTTCCATGTCGGTGCCGAGCATGTCGCAAAGGATACGGCGGAAATACTCGTGCCTCGGATACGAGAGGAAGCTCCTCGAATCGGTCAGCATACCGACGAAGCGCGAGAGCAGTCCGATGGAGGAGAGAGCGCGAAGCTGTCTCCTCATGCCGTCCTTTGTGTCGGCGAACCACCATGCGGAACCCATCTGCATCTTGCCCGGAGTCTTTCCGTCCTGGAAGCTGCCGAGGATGGTCGGGATCATGTCGTTATCCTTCGGGTTGAGCGAGTACACGATGGTTTTCGTCAGCTTGCCCGTTCGTTCGAGACGGTCGAGAAGGCGGACGAGCGCGCGCCCCTGCTCGAAGTCGCCCATCGAGTCGTACCCCGTGTTCGGGCCGAGACGACCGAACGTGCGGGAGTTGTTGTTGCGCATGGCGCCCAGATGGAGCTGCTGTACCCACCCCTGGTTCGCGTCCATCGTGAGCATTTCGAAGAGAACGGCGGAACGGAAACGGGCGAGCGCGTCCCCCGTAACCGGTTTGCCCCTGCGCAGCGCGTCGAATGCTCCCTCGACATCCTCGGTGGTCCACTCGACGGAGTGGGGAGTTTCGATTCCGTAGTCCGAGAGGCGGCATCCCTTGTCGTGAAAGTACTGATGCCTGCGCCAGAGGCACTCGATGAAGCGGCCGAAGGAGTTGACTTTTACATCCGTGAGTTCTGCGAGCGTATCGAGCCATGGGTTGAACTGTTCCGGAAGGTGGGCGTCGAGGGCGCGGTCGGGGCGGAAGGCGGGCGCGACGAGCGTGTCGAATCCGCTCTTTCGTATGGATTCGTGGTGTTCGAGAGAGTCCGCTGGGTCGTCCGTGGTGCACAGAGCGACGACGTTGAATTTACGGATCAATCCGCGGACCGAGAACTCCTCCTTCCTGAGCATCTTCGAACAGTGGTCGTGAATTTCGGCGGCCGTGTCCGCGTTCAGCAGCGTCTCCACCCCGAAGATTCTCTGAAGTTCGAGGTGCGTCCAGTGGTAGAGTGGATTGCCGATGGTCTGAGGGACAACCTTCGCCCACGCCGCGAACTTCTCCTCGGGAGAGGCGTCGCCGGTGACGAAGCGCTCGTCGACGCCGCACGCCCTCATGGCGCGCCACTTGTAGTGATCTCCTCCCAGCCACGCCTCGGAGAGCGAAGAAAACATTCTGTCCGCCGCAATCTCCTCCGCGGGAATATGACAGTGGTAGTCGAAGATCGGCATCGGGGCGGCGTATTCGTGGTAGAGCTTCTGCGCCGCCTTGGAGTGCAGAAGGAAGTCCTTGTCCAGAAACTTTTTCGCCATAGCGTCTCCTCCTCGCAAATGGTTTCATACTCTGAAAATGTATTTTACTCTATGGTAAGAATTTTTGCACGGGGGAAACGTCATAAATTTCCCCGTATTTTCCACTGTGCTTATTGACAGTATACGTTCTTTACGATACTCTTGAACCGTTTGCAGCTCATCATTGATGCTGTCTCTTATACACATCTGACGCTGCCGACGA
>LVBO01000158.1 GCA_001604435.1 Synergistales bacterium Syner_01 | reverse complement strand
CGCCCGTTCGTGATGCGCGCGCAGTCCCATGAACGACCCGCTCGCGGCGGCGTCCCGAAACGGCGCTCTCTCGCCGAAGATGAACGGAAGGAAACACAGGCCGTTCGCCCCCGGCTCGATCCGCGAGGCTTCCTCTTCGGCCCGGCGTATTTCCAGGCCGCCGAAAAGACGACGCCCCCAGTCCAACACGGCGCTCCCGTTCAGCGACGCGAGCAGCCTGAGGCTGCGCCCCGGAGAGAGGCTGTACAGAATACTCCCTATACGAGGCCACTCGCTCACGCTATCCCCGATCATCCGGAGGACGCAGAAGGTCGTTCCAAGGATGCAGAGCGTCTGCCCCGCGTCTCGGATACCGAGCCCCTCCGCTGCTGCGGCGACATCCAGACTCCCGGCGATAACCGGCGTCCCTTCGGGAACGCCCGGCAGCGCGCCGTCGCGTACCCTTCCGACGATCGAGCGTGACGGCACGATCTCCGGCAGAAGCGGGAGCGCCTCGGGGATGCCCAGCAGTTGAAGCATTCCGGTGTCGTACTCGCCGGACACTCTGCTCAGCAGGCTTGTCCCCGCGTCGGTGGGGTCCGCGGCGATGCGTCCCGTCATCCGGTAGTTGAGCCAGTCCTTGCAGTGCAGCGCGTGCGCGCCCCTCCGGTAATTCTCCGGCTCGTGCTCCTTGAGCCATCGGAGCAGCACCGCGTTGGATCCGGCGAACTGGGCGACGGTGCGCGTCTCCGCGCAGAGCGCCTCGCTTTCGGGCTCGATGCGTTCCATGATCTCCTTCGCCCGCGTATCGTTCCACAGAATCGCAGGGCGCACGGGCGTTCCGGCTCCGTCAAGAAGCCAGAGCCCGTCTCCCTGGGCGCACACGCCGATCCCGGCCAGATTCGCCAGAGCTCCCGCGCACTCTTCGTCGGCGGCGAGCGACTCCACCCCTCCGCGCACCTCCCGCCACAGGGCCTCCATGTCCATCTCGCTTCGGCCCCCCTCGGCGACCGAACTCTCCAAGCGGCGGCTGCGCAGAGAGAGCGTCTCTCCCGCGTCGCTCTTGAGGGCCAGCTTCAGATGCGTTGTCCCCGCGTCGATGCACAGCCAGGTTTTCATCGCCCGCCGCCTTCCGTTACCCTTCCAGATGCCGGAGCGCCTGTTCGAAGTCGGCGATGATGTCGCCGATCTCCTCCACTCCCAGCGAGACGCGGATCATGCTGTCGGGGATTCCCATCCGCAGCCGCTCCTCCGGGGCGATCTTGCCGTGCGTCATGGTGGCCGGCTGCTCCACGAGCGTATCCAGGTCGCCGAGACTGACGCAGTAGTGGGCGATGTGCAGGTTGTCGATCACGCGCTGCGCCTCCTTGATCCCGCCCTTGACGACGATGCAGACCATACCGCCGTAGAAACCGGGGCGGAAGTATTTTTTCGCGTTCTCATGGCTGGGATCGTCCGAAAGTCCGGGGTAGACCACCTTTTCCACAAGCGGGTGCGTACTGAAGTGTTCGGCGAAGGC
>LVBO01000157.1 GCA_001604435.1 Synergistales bacterium Syner_01 | reverse complement strand
ATCAGTTCCTTCTTTGATGCGTTCTCGTTGCTCAAGACAGAGGCAACCCTGGCGGGTATGGAGGACTCGGAGGAAGAGGGGCGGTAGAGCGTCCTCGCCTGTCCAGAAGCCCCGGCTCCGCCGGAAGGTGTCCGCTGCATCTTCTTCAACGACGCCTCGGCCATCATTCTGTTGTATATCATCGTGTCGATAAGCGCGGAGCCGGGGTTGTTCCACATTCCTCCAGTATAGGCGTTATACCACGTAGCGGCTCCCTCGGCCGCGGAAACAAAAAAACAAAAGCATACGAGAAACAAAATCTCTTTTTTCCTCATCCATATCGCCGCCTTCGGAAAAGAGTCACTGCCCGGACGGGGTTTCCCCGTTCCAAGCATATTCTACTCTTTGCTGTTTCACGAGTGCAAGAAACCTCTTCATGAACGGGGAAAAGAAAGAGGCTGGGAGATTTTCGGCGTAAATGGATACTGGAGAAGCTGTTGAAAAAAGTGTTTTTTTGGCGTATGGTACTCTTGTTTATAATATACTCCATCGGCTGCTCCTTCGCGCCTTTCATGTATGCAGAATACATTTTTCCTATCCTTTGCGAATGAGCGGAAAGGAGCGAAATGCCGATTTCTGCTTCTTTGGGATATCATCTCAATTCAGAAACGGAGTGATTGAAAATGACGATCAAACGATGCCCGAATGGTCACTTCTACGATCCCGACGCCAATATCTCCTGTCCATGGTGCGCAGTTCCCGCCGACGGCAACGAAAGAACGCGGCGAATCAACCCCGCAGCGGTACCGATGGCCGACACCGCAGGGTCCACGGTGAAACTCTCTCCCCGTAACTCACTTTCGTCCGGAAGCTCCATCGACGAAGGGCACACCGTCGCCGTCGTTAAGCGCAAGACGGGAATCGACCCCGTCGTCGGTTGGTTTGTCTGCGTCAAGGGGCCGGACCGAGGGCGCGACTACCGAATACGCTCCGAGAAGAATTCGGTCGGCAGGGCCGACTCCATGGACATCTGCATCTCCGGAGACGATACCATCTCCAGGAACGACCATGCCTTCGTCGTCTACGACCCCAGAAAGAAGATGTTCAGAATTCAGGCCGGATTGAGCAGAGGACTCGTCTATCTCAATGGAGAAGAGGTCATTGCCTCGGAACTGCTCGCCGCCTACGACACAATCTCGATCGGGCAGAGCGAGCTTCTTTTCGTTCCTCTGTGCGGGGAGCGCTTCCAATGGGAAACCGAACAGGATTCCTAAACCGTATCCTCGTCGCGGTCTGTTTGCTTCTTCTACTTGCAGGAACCGCGCTCGCCGCCCCTTCGACATTAAGAGTCCGGCAGGCGTATCTCGACTATCCTTCTTTAACCGTGTACGCCGACCTTCTCGACGACGCCGGGAAACCGTTTGTCCCCGTTGGAGCCGGCCAGCTCACCGCGACCGTAGGAGGACGCGCTTTCGACATAAGCCGTTGGGCTCCTTTTTCCGCAAAGAACGACGGTATCCTTATCATCTTCCTCGTCGATATCTCAACTTCAATAGGACAGAGCCGCTTCAGCGAGCTGCAGGAGACGGTCTCCGGGTGGATCCGCCGTATGGGCCCCTCCGACCGCGCGGCCGTTATTTCGTTCGGCGAGAACGTATCCCTCGTCCAGGGCTTCACCGCCGAACAGAACGCACTGCTGTACGCCGTCCAATCGCTTTCGCCGCAAGATCACGAAACTCAGCTGAATCTCGCCCTTCTTCGCGCCCTCGAACTGACGAAGATCAAAAGCGCAGGACTCCCTGCACGCCGAATGATCCTCCTGTGCAGCGGCGGATTCCGCGAGACGCCTGGAGGCGCGACAGCGGACGAAATCCGCAACGCGCTCGCATCCGAACCTGTCCCGGNCTTTTGAATGAACTTGGATACGACGCCGGGCCAGTGGACGGGAAACTGGGGCCTCGGACGGTCGGGGCCATCCGCGTTTTCCAGCAGAGCAGGGGAGTCGCGTGGGACGGGTCTGTGTCCGATGAACTGCTGGGAGTGCTTCGGACGATGGCAAAAAAACAGAGTGACGCAGCTCTTGTGAGTATCGGAGAGTTCTCCAGGCGATCCGGAGGACAACTCTACCGCGCTGAAACCTTCCCCTTCAAGTCCATTTTCGACTCCATCGCCGCATCACTAGACAACGCCCTCGCCCTGCACATTTCACTCGAAGGGCTCGTTCCGGACGCAAGTGTCAAACGGCTCGAAATTACCTTTTCCGACGGCACGCGTTCGCTTTCCGACGGGATCGAAATCCGCCTGCTCGGCGTTCGGGCAGACCAGACATCCTCGAACCTTCCCAGGAAACCTAAGGACTTTTCATCCAAACTTGCAGGCTCTTCAGTCTGGTCATACCTCCTCGCAATCGCAGCGGTCGTCATTCTCCCCTTCTCTATTTGGCTGATACAAAGAAAGATGCAAAACAAAGGGATAGAAGTCGTTCAGGCCGGTACTTCAGGGAAGCAGCCGGTCCAACTAAAAGACGCAAGCAGCCCGACCGTCGTCCTTTCGGAGGCAACACCTCCGCCTTCACTGCATGTGGAACTGATACCTTCCGGAGCCAGGGGAAGCGACACGACGCTCAAGGCCGTCATCACCGACAGGATAGTCATCGGCAGAAACAGGGGGCCGTCCGCGCTCTCCATACTTGGCGACGCAACCGTTTCGGCACGGCACTGCGAGCTTGCCTTTTCCAAAGGCAGGCTCTTCGTGAACGATCTTCAATCGTCGAACGGAACGATGGTCAACGGCGTCCCCATACAAGGAAACTACCCCCTGGAGGACGGCGACAGGCTGGCATTGGGCAAGACAGAGCTTCGCATCCGCATTCTTGAAGTGAAATAACCGCTTTTCAAAAGGGAGATGATGCATCATGCACTACATTGCGTTGACAGGAGCAGGAATGCTCGTCGTCGGTTGGCTCCTGCCCTGGATTTCGCTGGGAACGCTTTTCGTTCAGCATGTGCCGGATACCTTCTACGGAGCGGTCGCACTTCTCTCCGGACTTCTTGCGGCGGGAGTCGCAATTCACAACATCGTCACGAACCAAAACAAGATGAAATACGCCTACCTGGCCATCGGCGGTATCGGCCTCATAATCGGCGCCTGCGGCCTCCTCGGTGTACGCGATCTTCGAACAACAACAGAGTTCGTCGACGAGCGGCAAAAACAGATGTTCGAAGAAAGAGATATGCCGGCTACGACTAGAATCATGAACACCGGTCTCTGGTTCGTCGTCATCGGAGGAATGATGCTCTCAGGCACAGGACTTGTCAACGTCTTCTCCCAGAAATCCAGGTCCGCGGAAGGCCCCTTATCCGCTCCCGACAGGGGAGCAGGGCACGAGCTTCGGACCTTCGGTACGGGCGGACAAAAGGCGACGATACTCAATGGAATCGCCGGAACATACGCTGGGCAGCAGATCCCGATACCCCTTGAAGGAGTCGTCATCGGAAGAGATCCGGCGTACTCCAATCTTGTTATCCAATCGCCGGCGGTTTCACGAAGACACGCCCGGATAGTCCAGGGACCATTTCCAGATAGTTGCACTCTGGAAGATTTGAACTCCACGAACGGCACTTTCATCATGGAAAGAAACGTCTGGGTGCGATTGACAACTCCTGTCGTCCTTCCTCTCTTCAAGCGCTTCCGTCTCGGAGATGAACATACAGAGTTCGAAATTCGTTAGGAGAGTCCGAGGATGATTGTCCGCCCTGGAAACCATCAGCACATCGGCAGCAGAAAAGAGCAGCAGGACGCCTTCGGATTCAGCGACCTTTCCGATGCGGCTTTCGTAAAGCACGGAGGAGTTCTTGCGCTTGTCGCCGACGGAATGGGCGGACTCTTGGAAGGAGCGGAAGCCTCCTACATCGCGGTTTTCTCCTTCTTGGAGTCGTACGGGAAAAAAAACGCGGACGAACCAATAGAAGACGCTCTCGACCGTTCTCTCCAAGAGGCAAACAATGCTGTTCACGCCTTCGCCCTTGAACAAAACCTCGCAAGGAACTGCGGTACCACCCTCGTCGCCGCCGTCGCTCACGAAAGCGGCGTCTATTGGATATATGCAGGAGACAGCAGACTGTACATGACGGACGGACAGAGCCTGACGCCCCTCACCGAAGACCATATTTACGCGAACAAGCTGAAGAAGGCGGTCGAAAAAGGGCTGCTGGAACCAGAAGACGCGTTCGCACACCCGGAGAGAGACGCTCTCACAAGCTACATCGGCGACAGCGTTATCGAGATCGTCGGAAAAGGTTGCCTGAGAAGCTCTCCCGACGGACTGCCGCCGGATGGTTTTCTTCTTCTCCTCTGCTCCGACGGTTTGTATAAAACCCTCTCCGAGAAACAGATCCTCGAAACCTACACTCCGGATCCGGAGGTTTGGGCCCGGACGCTCGTCGAAACCACTATAGCCCAAAAAAACCGATTCCAGGACAACGTTACCGTCCTTTGCCTCGCCGCAGCGCCCCTGTACCCTGTCGAAGCACGCTGAAGAATCTCCATCGAGCGCTTATGATGTAGAATAAGAACAGCACGTTTCAAAAGGACATCGTGAAAACATACGGCATAACAGGAGTGGGAAGCATGATCACGTCCAACGGAGAACCCGAGCAGCACGCTATTTCCCCGTCGAATTCCGTGCAGCCTCTTTGCCCGGCGTGTTTTTCTCCGTCTACGGGAGAAGATGTACCGTGTCCGGTTTGCGGGTACAGCGCCTCGCAACCTGAAGAGGGCGGATGGAACCGACTGAAACCCGGGACGATAATCCACGGCCGCTATATCGTCGGGCAACCTTTGGGGCAGGGCGGATTCGGCATTACTTACCTGGGTTTGGATCTGCTGCTGAACATAAAACTCGCAATCAAGGAGTACTTTCCCGCCGGGGCGGCGATTCGCAACCCGGAGAGCCGTTGCGTTCTGCCCGCTTCCGAGGAGGTGCAGGAGGATTTCCGCAAAGGGATGGAGAAGTTCATCGAGGAGGCACGTATCCTGGCCCGCTTCGAGGAACATCCTTCCATCGTCTCGGTGAAGGACTTCTTCGAGGAGAACGGCGCCGCCTACATGGTGATGAATCACCTGGAGGGGCGCACGCTGATGGCGCATATCAAGGAGCGGGGAGGCCGTCTGCCGTTCGGTGAAGCGGTCGGTATCCTCTCGCCTTTGATGGACGCGCTCGACGAGGTGCACGCCTCCGGCCTGATCCACAGGGACATCAGCCCCGACAATATCTTTCTGACGCGCTTCGGGCAGGTGAAGCTGCTCGACTTCGGGGCGTCGAAGTCTGCGTTGGCGCTTATGCAGCAACAACATCACTCGGTCGTCCTGAAAAAGGGGTACAGCCCTCCCGAACAGTACCAGGGGAGCAGGCATCTGGGCCCTTGGAGCGACGTCTACGGGATGGCGGCGACGCTGTATCGCTGCATCGCGGGGATGGTC
>LVBO01000156.1 GCA_001604435.1 Synergistales bacterium Syner_01 | reverse complement strand
CATTATAGCCATTGCACAGGGGAACGTCAACAGTAAAACAGTACTACTTCGAAACTTTTCTTCTCTCCTCTTTTTCACGGTACATCTTCTTGTCGGCGTCCGACATAAGCTCTCCGAGCGAAACGGGGTTATCCGGCTCCCACCGGGAAATTCCCGCACTCATCACTATGCGATAAGAGCGGCGGCTCAAGGCGTTGATCGTGTCGAGCACCTGCTGCAAGCGTCCTGTAATGTTCGTCTCTTCTCTTCCCGGGTCCTGAAGCACGAGAGCCGCGAATTCATCCCCACCGACCCTGGCCAGTATATCCGAAGAACGAAAGGCCTTTTTGAGGGCCTCCGCAGCCTCCTGGAGGACTTTGTCCCCCTCCTCGTGACCGAGCGTGTCGTTGACCGACTTGAACCCGTCGAGATCGGCGAAGAAACAGAGCGCGTTTCCCTTCTTCTCCGCGGCTTCCCGGAGAAGCTCTTCGCCGAGGACCATGAAGCCTCTCCGGTTATGGAGCCCGGTAAGCGCGTCGGTGATCGCTTCAATTTTCAAAAGCTCGCGAAGGTGCGCCATCTCCGAAATATCCCGGATGGTGGCGAATTGGACGAGCTCTCCGTCCCAGTTCGAGGTCGCCACACGCATATCGCCGACGACCTTCGATCCGTCCGACCGGGTGATCGTGATTTCCCGATGCTCGTCCCCATCGACGTCGAGCGGGAAGGCGAACGGACGTCCTACCAGGTCGGACGCTTTGGTGTCGAAAAGATTTTCGGCGGCGGGATTCGCATAGTAGATCGTGCCGTTATCGCCCACCACAATCACCGCGTCGCCGGTTGTTTCCATCAGCGTCTGAAAGTTGGCCTGGGCCCGTTTCACGTCTTCGAGGGCATTTCGGTAGTCGCCGCCGAGCTTTTCGAGCTGGGTGCTCTGAAGAACGGCCGCTTCGAACGTGGAGAGCAAGAGGTCGATGATCTGGATTCGGTCCGCGGTGAGCCGGTGATACTGCCCCGCGAAAAAGACCTCGACCGTCATCTGCGCCTGTCCGGCTTTTCGCAGCTCCAGGTTTGTCAGTATATGTTCGAGACGCCGGATCAAGTGATCTCCGTCGTACGGCTTGGTAAGGAAATTGTCCGCGCCGCACTCGAGCCCCTTGATCACGTCCCTCGGATCGGAGAGCGATGTAAGGAGCACCACGGGCGTCGCCTTGATCTCCTCGGCGTTCTTTATTCGACGGCACATCTCGTACCCGTCCATCTCGGGCATCATCACGTCCGAGATCACCACCGAAGGCTTTTTCCGAACGGCGGTTTGCAACCCCTCGGCGCCGTTTCGGGCTACGTGCACAACGTAGCCGTTCTCGGTGAGGAGACGCTCCAATCGCTTCGCCTGGGTCAGACTGTCCTCTACTATGAGGATCTCCGCTTGTGCTTTCATAACGTCAGCCCTTTCAATCCTGTTCGACATGGAGTTTTTCCTCCATTTTTCGGTATATTATTGTTTCCCCGGATAAAGAAACTCCTCCACGTACCCAAAGAATCAAACGCAAACGCGCGTGATTCACCGGAACAGGTCCACCAAAAGCGAGGCTATCGCCGCCGGAGATCCTACATGCTCAACCGCATCGAGACGAACAGCCTCGCCCGGCATTCCCCAGACAACGGAACTCTCTTTATCCTGTGCGAACGTGAAGGCTCCCATATTCCGAAGCGCTTTCATTTCCGCGGCGCCGTCCTTCCCCATTCCGGAAAAGAGAATCGCGGCGGCGTCGCCCCCGTACGCGGCGGCGACGCTCCTGAAGAGCACCGACGCGGACGGGCGGACCATGTGTTCCGGCGGCTCTTTCGCCAGCGAGAGGCGCCCCCCCTGTCGCACCGCCATATGGAAACCGTCGGGAGCGATATAGACGACGCCGTTCATCGCCGTCTGTCCATTCCGGGCGACATATACAGGCAGAGGCGTTACTTTTCCGAGCCACTCCGCGAGTCCGGAGGTAAAGCCCGCGGCGATATGCTGCACTACGAGAAGAGGGCGCGGAAAGGTCGCCGGAAGGCGGGCAAGAAACTCCGCAAGTGCCTGCGGTCCGCCGGTCGAGGCGCCGATAGCGACAAGCGAAATCCGCCGCTCGGATCGCTCGCCTCCTTGATGCGTGGAAGGGCGGGGAACTTCCCGAGGCACGTCCTCGGTCTTCAGAGATTTTTTTCTCTGCCGCAGACGTCCTACTTTCGACATGGCGGCTTCGTTCACCGTCTTCAGAAGCTCCGCGGAGTACCCGTTTCCACCCGTGGAGATATCCGCAGGCTTGGGGAGAATGGCAACGGCGCCCGCATCCATAGCCTCGAACGTCTTTTCGACTTCGTGCGGATCCCAGCATGAGCTGATGATCACCACAGGCACGGGATGCGAAGACTCCATAATCCGGCGGGTTGCTTCGAAACCGTCCATACCGGGCATGTGAATATCCATAGTCACTACGTCGACCCGAGTATTGTCGAGAAACCGCAATGCCGCCTCGCCGCTGTCGACGCACGCGACGACGTTCAGCCCGGGGTCCGTGCTCAGCATCTGTTTCAAGACCCTGCGGAGCAACGCCGAATCATCGACAATGAGAACATCCGCCATGCCGAACGCCTTCCTTTCTCTTTTTTGATTTCTTACAGAAGACGATGCAGTACATCAAGGAGATTTCCCTGATCGAAGCCGCTCTTCACGATATACGCGTCGGCTCCGGCATCCGCCCCTCGCTCTCTGTCCTCCCTGGACTCCAAGGATGTCACCAGCACGACCGGGAGATCGGCTGTCGCCGGATCGGAACGAATCTTTTCCGTCAACTCGAAACCGTTCATCCGGGGCATCTCGACGTCGGAGACCACAATATGGAATCCGCCCTTCGCAAGGAAATCCCAAGCTTCCTGCCCATCCACGGCGGTCTGCACATCGAACCCGGCGGCGGAGAGAATATTCCGCAGGAGCGTGCGCGAAGTAATCGAGTCCTCGGCCACAAGGACGTTTCTGCGCGCTTTTTTCTCCTCCGCCTCGGAAAACAACCGGCGTCCCCCACCGCTCCTCTGCACTGAACGGATAAGATCCGCAGTATTGAGCACTGGGACGACCATTCCGGATCCGAGCACGGTTGCGCCCGAGACGTTCCGTACTCTCGCCAGCTGTTTTCCGAGCGGTTTGAGCAGGATCTCCTGCTCATTGAGCACTCTGTCGACGCCGAACGCCGCAGAAATCCCTCCTGCTCCGATAACAACGAGAGGCAACGTATCCCGAAGCTTGAGGCGCTCGGGAGGAGACGGCAGCTCAAGTATATGCCCCAGTCGCGCCAACGCAAGAGGAGCTCCGTTGAACGACACGCTCTCTTTTTGTTCGATCAGCTTGATTCTGCTTTTCTCCACCCTGGCCACTCGCTCCACACCCGAGGAGGGAATGACGAAGACGCGCCCCCACTCTTCCACCAACACTCCCCGAAACGTTGCAAGCGTCAGAGGAAGAGAGAGGCGGAATGAAGTCCCCTTTCCACGCTTCGATTCAAGGGCGATGCTTCCTCCCAGGGCCTCCACGCCCTCCTGAACAATCGCCATTCCCAATCCCCGCCCGGAAATATCCGTAATGAGAGGGCTGGTGGAAACGCCGGACCTGAACATGAGCATCATCGCTCCGGCGTCGTCAAGCAGAGCGGCATCCTCCTTCGAGATCGCCCCGTTTTTTACGGCGATCTCGCGCAGTTTCACCGGGTCGATTCCTTTTCCGTCGTCGGCGACAAGGACTTCCACCCTGCCGCCGTCAGATTGAGAGACTGTAAGCGTGATCGTTCCCGAAGGAGGCTTCCCGGCGATTCGTCGCTCTTCCGCCTTTTCCAATCCGTGATCGACGCAGTTGCGCACCAGGTGGACCAGAGGATCTTTCAACCCTTCAAGAATCCGCTTGTCGACTTCTATTTCGCCGCCCCGGACGATCACATCTGTTTCTTTGCCGAGTTCCCGTCCTAGGTCGCGGACAATTTTCGGGAAGCCCTGCAGAAGCGACGAAAAGGGTAGCATCAGTACGGTCCTTGCCCCCTCGATGAGATCGCGGACAAGCCCGCCCGCAGTCCGCTGATCGGAACGCAGCGATTTATCCATATCCCGCAGCGTTTCGAGAAGTGCACGACAGGAATTTCTCCCCGACTGTAAAAAATCCAGTAATTTCGGGGGGAGTTTTTCAGCGATCCGATCGTCTCTCCGTACCGCGTCAAGAGCCTTTTCCCACTCGCTCCTGAACTCCGCAGCGAGAGAGAGTATTTCACGGATATTTTCCAGACGAACCGTCAGGGCAAGATTCACCGCGATCAGTTCCTCGGCTTTCAACAGCAACGAATCAAGTTTCGAGGCGGCAATACGCTCGCCTTTCTCCTCCGTATCCTCTTCCTGCACAAGAAGCTTGCGGCTTCCCGGCAACAGAGACGACTTCGCCGGAGCAGCATGGTCTCCGGGCTCCAACAGGACTTCAATCTCACGGATCAATCGAGCGACTCCGCTCGAGTCCTCTTTCTCGGGAGTGCCTATCATGACGGAAAGCTTATCCGCAGCCCGCTGGAGGATGTCGAAATCCCCTTCGGAGAGGTGAAGAACGCCTTTTTTCATACCCGAGAAGACGCTCTCCACAACTTGGCATATCGAAGAAACCCCCGGCATCTGCACCGCTTGCGCAGCTCCCTTGAGGCTATGGGCGGCCCGGAAGACCTCCTCGATGACCCCGGAAGAGCCCGCTGGACTCTTTTCAAGAGCAAGCAGACCGGAGACGATGGTCTGAAGATACTCCTCCGC
>LVBO01000657.1 GCA_001604435.1 Synergistales bacterium Syner_01 | reverse complement strand
GAGTAAAGATATCTACGACGAGGAAATGGCGGGAGCCGCAGATGCAAAGCCAGTCCGCGGGGCTTTGGAGCTCTTGAATTGGTTGGAGAACAGCAAGGTCCCCTGGTGCGTCGTTTCGAGGAACTGCTCCGACTCCATTTTTCTCGCTGCGCAACGAGCCGGTCTCCCTCTTCCTCGTGTGCTCTTCAGCAGGGATACGCCCCCTGTAAAGCCTGAACCGGAGGCATTGTGGCGAGCAGCGCATGCGCTTGATGTTCCGGCCTCGGATTGCGTCATGATAGGAGATTTTCTCTACGACTTGGTCGGGGCAAGACGCGCAGGGATGAGAGCGATTCTCGTCCAGCGACCCCAAGCCGAGTGGAAACACTGGGCGGACGTTTCGTTCGATACGTTGATGGATTTTGTGGACTACCTTCAAGCTCCGACTCCTCTTGTCCCATGGGAGTATCATCACATAGCCTCTCAGGAAGGAGGACAGGAACGTCTTGCCTCGCTTACCGAATATGCGCTCTCCCTTCCCGGTTCGCGGACGGACATTCTGTCTCTCTGTCTGGAAGAGGCATCGAAGGGCATCCTCAACTTTTTCATCGAGGGAGAAAGCGCGCTCACAACCGCACAATGGTTCAGTCTTGCCGGTCTTTCTCCCGTCTGGTTGGATCAGCCTGTGAAGGATGTTCTCGCCCATTTACTGCATGACCGCTATCCTCTGGCTCGCCTGCTCGATGACACGGATGGCTTTCATCTTATATCGCCGGAAACGGTGACGTCTCGATGATCTCTGCTCGCCGTTGGGAAGCGCCTCTGGCCGAGAGGATGCGCCCGCGGACACTCGACGAATTCAC
>LVBO01000155.1 GCA_001604435.1 Synergistales bacterium Syner_01 | reverse complement strand
GCGCAATTCCGCTCCCGTCGCTGCTTATCTTCTCCGTCCGTAGAAAGACGGAAGCCCCTTTCTCGTACACTCGATCATCTCCCTTTCTTCGCGCGCGGATTCCATTATACACGGAAGGGGGGGAAGAAAAAACGGAACGCTCTTCTTGAAAAAGAAGAGCGTTCCGTTTGGAACGAGTATTTCTAAAGATGCACGCTGTTTTTAAACAGCAGATATCCTTCGTCGAATGCCTGGGCGTTCAGCTGTTTCGTCCCCTCCGGAACCTTCGCTAGAATAGCTTTTTTCAGAGAATCCGGGCGTACGATCTTTTCGAGCTCGAGAACGCGAGCTACTGCGCCCAAGGCGACCATATTCGTTACGATCTCTTTCCCGAGTTTTTCTCGGGCAGTACGGACGATCGGAAGGTAGTACACGTTCGCATCAACCTGCGGGAAGCTTGTGACGAAGAAATCGTCGTAGATAATGCGACCGCCGGGCAAGGTCTCCGCCGCATACTCCTCCGCGGCCTGCTGCGTCAGGATGACCTGAAGGCTGGGTTTCATCGCTTTCGGGTAGTCGATGGATTCGGTGGAGATAACCACCTCCGCCTTTGATTTACCGCCTCTGGCCTCCGGTCCGTAGGATTGCGTCTGGACAACGCTCAGCCCGTCCTCGAAAAGAGCGGCGGCCTCGCCCGCAACGACAGCTGCGAGAATAACGCCCTGTCCGCCGGATCCGGCGAAACGGATTTCGTATCTACTTGCCATTTCTCAGCCCTCCTACTCTTTCGACCATGGAGAGATACTGCGCTGTGTACTCCGGAATCTCCCGCTTGACGAATTCGCCGACGACGATCTTATCGGCGAGCTCCTCGGAAGACATCTCCTGCGCCTTATTCAAAGGCACGGAATTGGCCTTGAAGAAATTTACGTTGTCGATGGGCGTTCTCCGCTTGTTCCTTCTGCCGAACTGAGTATGGCAGTGGGTCAGTATCTCGACGACCGAAAAACCCTTGTTGTTTATGCCTGCTTTGATGAACTGCTCGGCTTGTTTCGGGTTGGCGATGGTGGTTCTTGCGACGTAAGATGCTCCGGCGCCCTCGGCGAGTTTGCAAATGTCGAAGGAGGGGTCGATCGCGCCGTAGGGGCTTGTTGTCGCCGAGCTTCCTACCGGTGTTGTCGGCGAAACTTGTCCGCCGGTCATGCCGTAGATATTGTTATTCATGACGATTGCGGTGATGTCGATATTTCTCCTGCATGCATGAATGAAATGGTTCCCGCCGATGGCTGTGCAGTCGCCATCGCCCATGACGTCGACGACGGTCAGTTCGGGGTTGGCGAATTTGATCCCCGTGGCGAAAGCAAGCGAACGCCCGTGTGTCGTGTGGACGGTGCAGGCATCGATATAGCCGACCATTCTGCTCGAACAGCCGATTCCGGAGGCGATGACGGTCTCCGACTTTTTCTTTTTCAGGTCGACCAGGGCCCTCAAAAGGGAGTGCATGATAATCCCATGTCCGCAACCCGGGCACCAGATGTGGGGGAAGAATCGCGTGCGGAGCCAGTTGAACACTTCCTGATTCGGCATGATCAGGCCACCTCCTCGATGACGGAGAGAATATCGTCGGGCTTGAAGAGCTCGCCGTTGACGAGGTTCTGCGCCACGACTTTCGCTTTGCCGTGAACAGCGCGCTCGACTTCAAGCACCATCTGGCCGCAGTTCAGTTCGGGAACGATAATAGTCTTTACCTTTCGGGCAAGCTTTTCGAGCTCCTTGTCGGGGAACGGCCACAGGGTGATCGGACGGAAGAAACCGGCTTTGATGCCCCGAGTTCTTGCTTCGTGCACCGCCCGAAGGCTTGTCCGCGCGACGCTGCCGTAGGCTAGAACGAGGACGTCCGCATCATCCGTCAGAACTGTTTCGTACTCGACGATATCATCGCGGAAACGATCGATCTTCCGCATCAGCCGCTTCATCATTTTTTCTATTTCGTCGGAGTTGTTTGTGGGAAATCCCCAGTCATTATGTGTCAGGCCGGTGATATGCCATGTGTAGCCGTCACCGAAGGACGCCATACAGGGAAGATCGTCCTTCGGGTCAGGACGGTATGGAACGAATTTTTCGGGAATATCGGTGGGGCGTTTTCTTTCCACAAGATCCTCAGGTTTTACAGTGGGAGGAACAACTTTTTCCCTCATGTGTCCGATGATCTCGTCGCTCATGATCAAAACCGGCTGGCGATATCTCTCGGCGGCATTGAACGCTTTGATCGCGATTTCGTAGCACTCCTGCACCGAAGAGGGAGCATAACAGATTGTGCCGTGGTCGCCATGCGTTCCCCAGCGAGCCTGCATTACATCCTGCTGGGCTGTCTTCGTCGGAAGTCCCGTTGAAGGGCCGCCTCTCATAACATCAACGACGACGATGGGAATTTCCGCGATGTAGGCCAGACCAAGGTTCTCCTGTTTCAGTGAGAATCCCGGACCCGAGGTTGCCGTCAAAGCTTTCTTTCCTGCAATAGAACCTCCTATTGTTGCGGCGATTCCTGCAATCTCGTCTTCCATCTGTATAAAGCATCCGTTGAGTTTGGGCAATTCTTCCGCCATGATCTCCGCGATCTCGGTGGAAGGGGTTATGGGATATCCAGCGAAAAAGCGGCAACCGGCCGCCAATGCTCCGTGAGCAAGCGCTTCGTTACCTTGCCAGAATGCGACATCAGGCATCCTTCGTATCCTCCTTCACTGTGATCGCAAGATCTGGACAGATATTTTCGCACTGTCTGCATCCTATGCAATCATCCGGTCTTGCAGCTACCGATTTCAGACGGACTTCATCAAGTTCGAGAACTTTTTTGGGACAGATGTGAATGCACAATGAACATCCCTTACACCAAGAATTATTCACCAGAACTTCGAATTTCTTCGGCAAAAAAGTCACCTCCTACAAATTTCTTCCTAAACAGAAAGGAGCATGCGCATCCTAAAGTGTTTTTCTAAAGAGTAGGATAGCTTCAACCGCAACACAGTTCAACCTCAAATGCGATAATATCTTTTTTATCTCTTGTCTTTGCGATAGAGAAATATGATAAAAACTATCCAAGATCAGGGCCTCTGAAATAGTCGGCGCGAATATCGGAAGCGAAAAGCGCTTCGTCTTTGTGCCGCCGCGTTAATTCAACAGTGGCGGAACCGGTAGGGATGATTTTTTCGAAGGAATCGGCAAACGATGGGAAGAGAGGGGCAACTCGCTCGGGGGCGTCCGTCAGCCAGAATACATCTTGATGACGGAGCTTCGTCATAGAAAAAGCTGCGAGGAAAGCTTCCGGGGTATAGGAGCCGCTGCGTAGAATATGTACCGGAGGAAGGCCGTCTCCTTCTCCTTTGAAAAGACTTCCATAGATCTTGCCTCCGCCGCCCCAAAGCACCGAAGCGGCCAGACCTCCTTTTCTTTTGATCTTTTGATAGGCCATGCATTCAAGGGAAGACAGCGGAACGATACTTTTTCCACCCGCCCACGCTAGAAAGGACACAAAGGCGATGCCGACCTTGATTCCGGTGAAAGAACCCGGACCGGTAACGACACTGAAGAGAGAAAGGTTCTCAGGAGTCAGGGAGAACGCTTTCAGAAAATGTTGAAGAAGTCCGGGAAGAAGAGCCGACTGGTTTTTTCCGGCATCGATATTGATCT
>LVBO01000012.1 GCA_001604435.1 Synergistales bacterium Syner_01 | reverse complement strand
TCGCTGGACGATCTCAAGGGATTCAAGGTCCGTTTCTTCGGCGCGATGAACGACACCATGGAGCACTTCGGCGCGTCGCCGGTCATGCTGCCGCATCCCGAGACCTACATGGCCATCGCGATGGGCACGCTCGACGGCAGCGGCACAGCCTGGTGGCTCTACCGCGACCTGAAGCTCTACGAAGTGTGCCCCTACTTCATCGGCCCTGCGTGGCAGGTGCCTCAGGGCATGGAACTCTGGGTGTCCAAGAAGGCGTGGGACGCTCTGCCCGACGACCTGAAGAAGGTCGTCGAGGAAGCGACCGTGGAATTCAACAAGACGTACGCCAAGGTCTGCGACGACCAGGAAAAGGAGATGTTCGAGAAGTCCTTCAAGGAGTGGGGGACGACTTACATCGAGTGGGGCAAGGAAGACATCGACAGACTTACGAAGGAGTTCTCGCTCCCCTACCTTGACAAGATCGAGAAGGAGATCGGTTCGAAGGATCCGAGAGTCGCCGAAGGTATTCAGATCATCAAGCAGTTCATGAAAGATCGCGGGTATATAGAATAACGGGGAGCGTCCACCCGACGCATCCACGAAGCGCCCCCTTCTCCCTCCGGAGGAGGGGCGCGCTTTCAATTTTTTAAGAATCGACGAGGTGAGGCGATTGGGCTTTTTGATCAAGTTTATTCATTTTACCGACACATTGAACGACTGGGTGGGGAAGATTTTCGGCTTTCTTGTATACCCGACGATGCTCGTACTCGTGTACGAGGTGGTTATGCGATACGGATTCAACCGACCGACCATATGGGCGCACGAAACGTCGTGCATGCTGTACGGAGCGCATTTCGTCCTTGGAGGAGCGTACGCGCTCCGCTGGGGAGCGTTCGTCAACGTGGAAGCGTTCTACGTGCTCTTCTCCCCGAGGGCGCGCGCAGTCATCGACCTCTTCACATGGACGCTCTTCTACGCGTTCGTCGGCACTCTGTTCTGGTTCAGCCTCCCGTGGGCGTGGGAGAGCCTGCGGATGATGGAGTACTCGAACAGCACGTGGGGGCCTTATGTCTGGCAGATCAAGCTGACCATACCCGCCGCGGCGTTTCTCGTGCTGCTTCAGGGGATGACCAAGACCATCAAGGATCTTCACCTGGCGCTGACCGGCCGCGAACTTCTTCCCTCCGCCGAAGCTCAGGCTGAAAACTGAGGTGCTATTATGGACATAGGATATATTTCCGTTCTTCTCTTCGGCAGCATGTTTCTCTTCCTGCTGCTCGGGCTTCCCGTGGCGTTCGTCCTCGGAGGGCTTGCGACCGTGTTCACCACGATTTTCTGGGGCCCGGAATCCCTCTTCATCATCGTCGCAAGAACCTACTCCATGATGTCGACCACGACGCTGGTGGCCTGCCCTCTCTTCGTACTGATGGCGACCGTGCTGGAGCGCTCCGGTGTCTCGGAGGATCTGTACGATATGATGTACCGCTGGATGGGCTCTCTCAAGGGTGGACTGGCGATCGGCACGGTGATAGCGTGCACGTTGATAGCGGCCATGTCGGGCATCGCCTCCACCGGCGTTGTCATGATGGGTATGATGGCGCTTCCCGCGATGCTCAAACGCGGATACGACAAGAGACTGGCCACAGGCTGCATCCTCGCGGGCGGCGTCCTCGGACCGCTCATCCCCCCGAGCATCGCGCTGGTGCTCTACGGAACAATCGCCCAGGTCTCCATCGGCGCGCTTTTCGCCGGAGGCATGAGCGCGGGGTTGCTCTGCTCCATTCTGATCATCGGCTACATCCTGATCAAATGCCATTTCAACCCTGAAATGGGGCCTCCCATTCCCGAAGAGGAACGCGCCGATTGGGGAGCGAAGATGAAGTCCCTCAAGGGGATCTTCCTTCCCATGCTGCTGGTCTTCTCGGTCTTGGGGTCGATCTACACCGGCATCGCCACGCCGACCGAGGCCGCCGCGGTAGGCGCTCTGGGCGCCATCGTGTGCAGCGCGCTCCATGGGCGGCTGACCTGGAAGCTCCTCAGAGACGCGTCGTACGCTACGATCAAGGTACAGGGATTCATGATGTGGATTCTGTTCGCCGCCCAGGCTTTCGCGGCGGTCTACATGGGTATGGGCGCCTCGCGGATGGTCGTCGGACTCGTCAAGGAGTACCAGGTAGGCTGGTGGACGATGCTGATAGGCATCCAGGTCGTCTGGTTCCTTCTCGGTTTCGTGATCGACGCGTGGAGCATCCTCATGATCACCTCGCCCATCATTCTTCCCCTTCTGCCCATCTACGGTTTCAACCCGTTGTGGCTGGGAGTTCTCTACGCGGTGAACACGCAGACGGGATACCTGACGCCCCCCTTCGGCACGATGCTCTTCATGATGAAGGGCATCGCGCCCAAGGGAATCACGATGGGGGACATCTACCGCTCCGTCATCCCCTTCGTGATCACGCAGCTGGTGTGTTTGGCGTTGTGCATCATCTTCCCGGCGCTTATTACCTGGCTCCCCGGAGTGCTCTTCAAGTAAACGGAAAAAGAAGCTCCGGGCGCGGCACTTACTCTAGAAGGAGGTGTTTTGATGAAACACGGAAAACTGGTTGCGTTGAGCGTAGCGGTAGCGGTTATTCTGGGCATTTTTATTATCGGCGTTCCTTCGAACGCGGTAGCGGCGGAATTCAACTGGAAGTTCCAGAGCCACCACACGCCGGGAGCGCTTTCGACGACATACGTCATCCCGCCGTTCATCGATATGGTCCGCGAGAAGTCGGGCGGCAGACTGAACATCACCCTGCACTATGCGGGAGAGCTGGTGGACTATCTGGAAGTGTTCCCCTCCATGCAGGCGAACATGATCCAGATCTCCAACACCAGCACGCTCTTCTGGAGAGGCTCTCTGAACGTCGGCTGGCTCCAGGCGGGCAATCTGCCCCCCTTCGTCTGCCGGAGCCTCGAGGATTTCGAGGAGCTGTACTATAAGCGGGGTATCGACAGACTCATCGGAGAAGAACTGGCCGAGAAGAACATTCACTTCCTGGGAAGCCACAGCGTGGGCAACACCTACTTCTGGAGCAAAAAGCCCATCAATTCGCTGGACGATCTCAAGGGATTCAAGGTCCGTTTCTTCGGCGCGATGAACGACACCATGGAGCACTTCGGCGCGTCGCCGGTCATGCTGCCGCATCCCGAGACCTACATGGCCATC
>LVBO01000154.1 GCA_001604435.1 Synergistales bacterium Syner_01 | reverse complement strand
CTGCGCGACGCCTCCTACGCGCTGGGCGCGACCCGGTTCGAGACGACGCGGAAGGTCGTCGTCCCTTCGGCGCTCCCCGGTATTTTGAGCGCGTCGTTGCTCGGGGTGATGCGCGCGCTGGGGGAGACGATGGTGGTGCTGATGGCGGCGGGCGGCGCGGCGATCATTCCGCTCTCGATTTTCGACCCGGTCCGCCCGTTGACCTCCACCATCGCGGCGGAGATGGGGGAGACTCCGGTAGGGTCGGCGCACTACGCGGCGCTCTTCTTCGGCGGAATCATTCTGCTGCTGATGACGCTCGGGATCAATCTTCTCTCCGCGTGGATCGAGAAGAAGGGAAAGTTGGTGCAATAGATGGACGGACGCAGATTTGCCGACCTGATGATGACGATCTTTTCCTGGGTCGCCGCGCTGCTGCTGACCGGAATGGTGGTCGCGATCATCGGCTTCGTCGTGGTGCGGGGGTACAGCGTGCTCTCCCTGGACTTTCTGATCGAGCCTCCGCGCGACAGCATGACGCGCGGAGGAATCATGACGCCCCTGGTGGGGACGCTCCAGCTCGTCGGTACGGCGATGTTTTTCGCGATTCCCGTGGGCGTGGCGACCGGGCTCTACTTCGCGGAGTACGCCGGCGACGACATGTTCACGTCGATTCTGCGGCTGGCGATTCGCTCGCTCGCGGGCGTGCCGTCGGTGGTGTTCGGGCTTTTCGGTCTGTCGCTCTTCGTGATTCTGCTGGGCTTCGGCCCGAGCCTGCTGGCCGCGGCGCTCACGCTCGCCTGTCTGACGCTGCCGCTGATGGTGACGGCGTCGGAGCAGGCGTTCCTGGCGGTGCCGAAAGACTACCGGGACGCCTCGTACGCCCTTGGGGCTTCGAAGTGGCAAACCATCCGCAAGGTGGTGCTGCCCGCGGCGGCCCCGACGGTGATCACCGGAATCATCCTGAGCGTCGGCAGGGTGGCGGGGGAGACGGCGCCCATCATGTTCACCGGCGCGGCCTTCTTCGCGCCTCATATCGCGCGCAGCCTCTTCTCCGAGGTGATGGCGCTGCCGTACCACATCTACGTCCTTGCCACGGCGGGGACGTTCATCGAAGAAACCCGGCCGATTCAATACGGCACGGTGCTCGTGCTGCTGCTGTTGGTTTTGGGCATCTGTTCCGGAGGCATCTACATGCGTTCCCGTCTCCGCAGGCTGATGCGGCGATAGGGGTGGAGGGAATATAATGGAAAAAATATTGGTGAGTTCGCGCGGCGTGAATCTGTTTTACGATTCGGCGCGCGTGCTGAAGGATATTACGTTCGATATAATGGAAAAGCAGGTCACGGCGCTCATCGGACCGTCCGGATGCGGCAAGAGCAGCTTTTTGCGCTGCATCAACCGGATGAACGACTTCATTCCGAGCGCGCGGGTGGAGGGAGAGATTCTGGTTGGCGGTTCGGACATCTACGCGGGTGGCGTGGACGTGATCGCGCTCCGCCGGAACGTGGGAATGGTCTTCCAGAAGCCGAACCCCTTCCCGATGTCGATCTACGACAACGTGGCGTACGGCCCTCGCCTGCATGGAATCAAGCAGAAGGACAGGCTGGACGACATCGTGAAGCAGAGTCTCGTCGGCGCGGCGCTCTGGGACGAGGTGAAGGACAAGCTGAAGACTCCGGGTACCGGGCTCTCCGGCGGGCAGCAGCAGCGTTTGTGCATCGCGCGGGCGATCGCGACGGAGCCGGAGATTCTGTTGATGGACGAGCCGACGAGCGCGCTCGACCCGATGGCGACGGCCCGTATCGAAGAACTGGTCCGCGAGCTGAAAAAGCGGTACACTGTGGTTATCGTGACGCACAACATGCAGCAGGCCGCCCGTATTTCGGACCGCACCGCTTTCTTCCTGATGGGCGACCTCGTCGAGTACGATGCGACGCCCAAGATGTTCACGTCGCCGGAGGACAAACGGACGGAGGACTACATCACGGGGCGGTTCGGCTAGGAAGGCCGGGAGAGAGGAGACGATGATCATGGAGCCTGTGATTACACGGAAACAGCTTGAGGCGGACTTGACGGAGCTGAAGCGGATGGTCCTCCGCCTCGGCAAGATGGCCGAGGAGTCCATCAGCAAGGCGATCTGGGCGCTGAAGAATCAGGATGCGGAGCTCGCCAGAATGGTGTTGGCGAAGGACGACGACATCGACGACCTCGCCGAAGCGCTGGACAACGCCTGCATGCACTTCGCCGCGCGCTTCCAGCCTTTGGGCGAGGATCTGCGGGCGGTGACCTCCATCATGCACATGGCGGTGGACCTGGAGCGCATCGGCGACTACGGCGGCAACATCGCGAAGGTGGCGGTGGAGCTTGCGGACAAGGAGCTTATCAAACCTCTGATCGACATTCCGCGGATGCTCGACGTCCTTTCCGCGATGATGTCGAAGGCTTTGGTGGCGTTCGACACCAACAACGCGGAGATGGCGAAGGAGGTCTTCGCCATGGACGACCTTATGGACGATCTGGAGAAGCAGATAATGAGAGAGCTGCTTCTCCTGATGATGGAGCGACCGCAGCGCATCGAGCAGGCGACGCAGCTCCTCAACGTGGCGCGGACGCTGGAGCGCGGCGGCGACCACGTGACGAACGTCGCCGAACGGGTGATCTACATTCTTACCGGGAAGACCGTGAAGGCCTCCGCGTTCCGACGACCGCGCCCCGCGACTCCTTACGCCCATAAAGAACACGAGGAGCGGTGAGGGACGTGCCGGAAGCCCGTATTCTCATTGTGGAGGACGAGGACGCGATCATGGAGATCGTCTCCCAGGCGCTGCGGCGTCACGGCTACGAAACGGCTTCGGCCTCGGACGGCGACGCGGCGCTGGAAAAAATCTTCTCTCTCCGCCCCGACTTGGTGATTCTCGACTTGATGCTGCCGAAGATGGACGGTTGGGAAGTCTGCCGCCGGATGAAGGCGGAGCCGGAGACCGAGCGGATTCCCATTCTGATGCTCACCGCGCGCCGCGACGAGCGGGACGTGGTGGAGGGGCTGGAGCTGGGGGCCGACGACTACATGAAAAAGCCGTTTTCGCTCGCGGAGCTGACGGCGCGCGTGAAGGCGCTGCTGCGGCGCACGGGGGAGCGGCGGGAGAGTCGTATCGTTGAAAACGGCGATCTCCGCATCGAGCTCGACGACGAAACCGCGCTGCTGCGCGGGACGCCGCTCGATCTGAGCCCGACGGAGTTTCGTCTTCTGGAAGCGCTGGCGCGGAAGATGGGGCGGACCGCCTCCCGCGAGGAGCTGCTGTCGAAGATATGGAGCTTCTACGGCGGCGACACGCGAACCGTGGACGTGCATATCTCCCGTCTGCGGAAGAAGCTGGACGACGGGAAGTCTCCGGCGTTGGCGATCAACTCCCTTCGCGGGAGAGGGTATCGCCTGGTATGGGAGTGATGTCCATGTTCACGTTGAAGAAGAAGATTGTCGCGGTGATCTCGCTGGCGGTGATGCTGGCGTTCGGCATCAGCTGGCTGCTGCTGTACGGGGTGGTGCGGAACGGCATCGTCCGCCAGAGCACGCTGGAGCTTTCGCAGCAGACGGCGCTTCTCGCGGCGTCGCTGAAAGAAGGCGGTATGGAGCGTTTTTCCGCGAATGTGAAGAAGTGGGAGGATATTCTCCGCGGACGGATCACGCTGATCGGCGCGAACGGCGTGGTGCTCGCCGACACGGAGCGGAGCCCCGAGGCGATGGAAAACCACTTGACCAGGCCGGAGGTGAAGGAAGCCCTTGCTTCGGGCGAGGGCTCCGCGCTGCGCTACAGCGCGACGACGAATATATACTATCTTTACTTCGCCCGCAGGGTGGAGACCGAAGGGCGCGTCGCGGTGCTCAGGGCGGCGTACCCGCTGGAGTTTCTGTCGGAGGCTTTCGCGGAGACGAGGAACAAGTTCATTCTGTACCTCTTCGTCGCGGTGGTGTTGATCCTTGCTTTCGGCACGTGGCTTGCACGGCTGTTTTTCCGTCCGCTCGACCGGATCGTGGAGTTCGCGGGGAAGATCGCGCAGGGGGAGGCGGTCCGTTTTCCGATCATGGCGGAGCCCGAGCTGCAACGTCTTTCCAGCGCGCTCGACGGGATGTCCGCCCGTCTGCGCGGGGCGATGACCGAGCTTCGCACGGAGCGCGAGGATCTTTCGCGCATCGTGACGGCGTTGCCGGTGGGCGTGGTCCTGCTGGACGAGGAGCGGAGGGTCCGGTACCTGAACGACGTGGGGAAGCGGCTTCTCTGCGTGAAGGAGGAGGCGCCGCACGGCGTTCCCGTGGAGCGGATTCTTCCTTCGGGAGATATGTACCCCCTTGTGGAGGCCGCGATGAACGGGGAAGAGGACTGCCTGACGCTCGATCTTCCGGAGCTGGACAAGCGGTATCTTCGTATCTGTTCGCGCCGGACGTCGAGCGGGGTGCTGCTGGTCATCTCCGATCTTACGGAGGAGTATCGGCTGGAGCAGTCGAGGCGGGATTTCATCGCCGACGCGGGGCATGAGCTCCAGACGCCGCTGGCGAGCATCAGGCTGGCCGCCGAGTTTTTGATGGAGGGGTCGAAACGGAGCGAAGAGGACGAGACGTGCCTTTCGACCATCATCGCGCAGCAGGAGCGGATGACCCGGCTTGTCGACGATCTGCTGCTGCTGTCGCGGATGGAGTCGGAGCCGCCGCTGCACGCGGAGGAGGAGGTCGACCTGTGCGGGCTGCTGTCCGCCGTGGTGGAGGAAAACCGGAGCCATCCTCTCGCGGGGCGCATCGTGGTCGAGGAGGAGTATGAATGCGAGGCCCCCGCCGTGGTGCGGAGCGAAGATATCGCCCGCGCGTTGAACAATATCGTGGAGAACGCGGTGAAGTATGTCCATGAGAAGTTCGGCGACGAGGAGGGCGGCAGAATCCTGGTGTCGGTTCGCCCGGAGAAGCTCTTCTGGAGCGTTCGGGTGGAGGATAACGGACCGGGCATTTCGTCCGAGACCGCGGGCGTGCTCTTCCAGCGTTTCCGCAGGGGCGACAGCCACCGGGCGCGCGGGAAGTGGGGCAAGGGCGGCTACGGGCTCGGGCTGGCGATCGCGCGGAAGATCGTGCTCGACGCCGGAGGCGATATACTGCTTCACCCGTCCGACGAAGGCGCCGTCTTCGAGGTGCTGCTGCCCAGAAAAGACTGATCCGCGGCGAGAGAGGAACGCAGGGCGGAAGAGCTCCTCAACGGGCTCTTCCGCCCTTTTTCATTCGTCGAATTCGAAACGGTTTTCTCTGAAGAGCGCCGTGCATGCACGGACGGCGTCGGGGTCGTACTTCGTTCCGATGCCGTTTTCGATCTCCTGGAGCGCGGCGTCTATCCCGAGCGCCGGGCGGTAGGGGCGGTAGGAGGAGATGGCCTCCACGACGTCGGCGACGGCGATGACCTTCGCTTCCAACAGGATGTCGCCGCCGTCGAGCCCTTTCGGGTATCCCGTGCCGTCGATCCGCTCGTGATGCTGCGCGATCATCCGGCCGACCGGCCACGGAAAGGCGATCGGGGCGACGATTCCCTCGCCGACGGCCGGATGCTCCTGGATGAGCGAGAACTCGAGCGGGGTGATTTTCCCCGGCTTGCTGAGAATCTCGGAAGGAATCTTGATCTTTCCTATGTCGTGGATTCGTGCGGCCATGTGGATGCCGCGAAGCTGCTGGGGGTCGAGGCGCAGCTCGTTCCCGAGGGCGAGGGCGAGAGAAGCGCAGCGGATTTGGTGTCCCGCCGTGTAGGGATCTTTCGTTTCCACGGTGTTCGCCAAAACGGAGATGGTCTGGTCGAGGGTCAGGGCGAGGCGATGCGCGCTCTCCTTGAGTTCCCGCGTCCGCAGTTCGACCAGCTCTTCGAGCCCGTCCATCTTCGTCTTCAGCGCCGACTCGGACTCCTTGACGCGGAGCATCGCGCGCACCTGAGCGACCAGTTCCTCCTCTTCTATGGGTTTGGAGAGGAACGCGTCGGCGCCGACCTTCAGCCCTGCGGTGCGGTTCGCCGCGGTGTTTTCGGCCGCCGTCAGGAGGATCACGGGAATGGATGCGGTTTCGGGATCGGCCTTGAGGCGCATCGTCGTTTCATAGCCGTCCATTCCCGGCATGAGAATGTCGAGCAGAATCGTGTCGGGATGCTGTTCCTTGGCGATGCGGATTCCTTCTTCGCCCGAGAGCGCCTGCAACAGGACGCATTCCGGAAGGA
>LVBO01000153.1 GCA_001604435.1 Synergistales bacterium Syner_01 | reverse complement strand
GTGGGCGCACCGCTCCCCGGCCTCCGCATCTCCCGCCGCAAGCGCCTCCCTGAGCGCGTCGATCTCCTTCGGAACCTCGGAGAGGTAATCGCCGACGATCTCCGCCGCCAGTTCGTGGTCTCCGCGCAGACGTTCCAAAAACGCCTCTCTGTTCCACGGACGCGACTCGTCGTTCTGTTCCTCGCTCCGCGGTTCGGAGGCGCCGTTCGTCATGCTCTCCTCTTTCGACGAATCTCCTCCGGCCGCGCCGCCTTCGCCGCGGAGCGGCAGCCATTTCTTCAGCGCCCCGGCAAGGACGCCCGGAGAAACCGGTTTGGGAACGTAGTCGTTCATTCCCGCTTCCAGACACTTCTCTCTGTCTCCCGCCATGGCGTTCGCCGTCATGGCGATGATCGGCACATCCCGAACGGCTCCCTCCATCGCGCGAATTCTCCGCGCGGCTTCGTACCCGTCCATGCGCGGCATCTGACAGTCCATCAGGACGAGATCGTACGGGACGGTCGAGAGAGCCGAGAGCGCCTCCTCTCCATCAGCGACCGCATCCGCTCTCAGGCCGAATTTCTTGAGTATGCCGAGCGCGACGTGCTGGTTGGTGATATTGTCCTCCGCAAGCAGAATGCGCGCCCTTCCTCCGTCGAAAGAGGACACGGAATCCCGGACCGTGTGGCGGGTGACGATGGCGCCGGGGGCGTCCGCATCTCCCGTCAGGATGAACGAGAGCACATCTCGAAGATCGTGCTGACGGACGGGCTTGTTCAAATACCCCGAGAAGCCGGCCTCGGCGAACTTCCTTGCGTCCCCGCGTATCCCGAGCGACGTGAGCATCAGCATGCGGAGCGCGCCGAAACGCCCGTCCGCGCGCACGAGACTGCCGAACGTCTCGCCGTCCATTTCCGGCATCTGCATGTCCACCACGGCAAGGCGGAACGGATCGCCTTCCCGCAGCGCGGCGTCGAGCGACGCGAGGGCGACGCTTCCGCCGGAGACGCTCTCGGGGCGCATCCCCCACGACGTCAGACGAGCGGTCAAAAGCCGCCTGTTGGTCGCGTTGTCGTCCACGATCAGGACACGCACTCCCCGCAGGTCGGTTGCGGGACGGAGGGGGCGCCGCAGGTTCTCCGGCTGTTTTTGCAGGCGGACGGTACACCAGAATTCCGATCCCTTCCCCTCGACGCTCGTCGCGCCGACCGAGCCGCCCATCATCTCCGCAAGCTGCTTCGAGATAGCAAGGCCCAGCCCCGTGCCGCCGTACTTGCGCGTCGTCGAGGCGTCCACCTGACTGAATTTTGTAAAGAGCAACCCCATCTTCTCCCGGCCGATCCCTATCCCCGTATCGCGCACCGAGAAGCGAAGCAGCGCGTCGCGGTCGCTCTCTTCCACCAGAGAGACTCTCGTCTCCACTTCCCCTTCGTGCGTGAATTTCACCGCGTTACTCACGAAGTTGGTCAGGATCTGCCGCAGACGCCCAGGGTCGCCGCGAAGCAGTACGGGGACGTCCGGATCGACGCCGCACAGCAGTTCGATTCCCTTCTCCTCGGCGCTCACCGCGAGGGTCAGGATGAAATCGTCCATGAGGCTGGACAGGTCGAAGTCGAGAATCTCGAGATCGAGCTTTCCGGCTTCTATCTTGGAGAAGTCCAGGATATCGTTGATGAGGGAGAGGAGGGCTTCCGCGCTCACCCTGACGATCTCGGCATAGCGCCGTTGCTCTTCCGTCAGGTCCGTATCGAGCAGCAGGCCGGTCATCCCGACGACGCCGTTCATGGGGGTGCGGATCTCATGGCTCATGTTCGCGAGGAATTCGCTTTTGGCAACGCTGGCGGCTCTTGCGTGGACGGCCAGTTCGTCCGCGCGGGCGGTCTCCTGCTTGAGGCGGCGGCCTGTTCGTAAGGCGACGACGGCGGCAAGAAGCGAGGCGAAGAACGCGACGGTCAGCGCCACCGGGAGCGCGGCGCGCTTGAGGACGTTCAGCCTCCAGTCGGAGGCGTCGACATCCATTCCGAGAAGGGCGGATACAGCACCCGCGGAGTCCCGCAAAGGCGCCAGCGCGGAGACCCAGACGCCCCACCGATCCTTGAGGGGTCCCTCGACGAATTCGCTTCCGTGTTCCAGGACCTCGGCAAGCAACGGAAGCGCCTCGTCGTATATCTGGCCGGGAGGGGAGTAGTCCTTTGAATCGGGCGGGTCGCTGTCGACATGGATGAAAATCTCCCCGCTTTGCTTCCTTCCCATCAGGTAGACGAACCGACGCTTGGGGTCGGCCGCGCGAACGGCGGCCAACTGCGTTTTCAACCGACGGTACGACTCGCGTTCCAGGTCGGACTCGTCTCCCGCAAGCGACCGCACATGGTCGGAGTCGATCGCCGCGGCGAGGAGACGCGCTTCATGCAGGAGCGCGCTCCGCATCTCTTTGTCGGCGATCGTCACCATCCATGCCGAGGCGACGCCTGCGAGAACGAGCGTCCACAAGAACAGCCGCTTCGGACAGAGCGACCGAAAATCTTTTATGATGCTGCGCAGACGTTCGACAGCGTTCATTGGGCGCCTCTCCGTTTCCGTACACAAAGGTCGAGCCGCGAAGTACCGCTCCCCTCGGAGCGCTTCACTTTTCTCCGGGCCGCGGACGCTCCGAGGCTGTCGACGCGGAAATCAGAGTTCCGTCGGCGCCGACATAGCGGACTTCGCACTCGAGCCACACGCCGATACGGTCGCGGACGCGGCGGCGGATCTCCGCGACGAGGGCGAGCACGTCCGACGCGGTGGCGC
>LVBO01000656.1 GCA_001604435.1 Synergistales bacterium Syner_01 | reverse complement strand
GAAAAACTTCCGTCTCGGAGGCGCCGAGCGTGCGCGCCGCGTCCTCCGGACGTCCGTCCATAGTCAGGAGCGACGCCGAGACCAGCAGGAAGGCGATCGTGGCGAAGTCCATGACCTGTATCAGGAAAACGCTCTTCCACGTGTAGATAGCGAGGTCGAGCTTCAGCAGCTTGTAGGTGATCAGCCCGTTCCGTCCGAAGAGAAAGAGGAAGGAGAGCGAGGAGACGAACCCCGGGATGATCAGCGGGAGCACCGCCGCGGCCCTGAAGAGCCCGCGCAGCGGCAGCCTCGTCCTGAAGACCGTCACCGCGATGCACGCGCCCAGCGCGGTGGCGCAGAGCGCGACGCCTCCCGCGACGAGGACGCTTTGCCAAACGATCCGGAAGAGATGCGGCCGCTCCAGCAGCGCGCGAAGATTGCCGAGGCCCGGAACGCCCTTGACGAAGACGCTCCGGCTCAGCACCGTCCACGACGGATGGACGACGAAAAGCAGCAGAAAGAACAAAAAAAGAAACGGAAGGAGGGAGCCCCTCCTTCCGAAGCCGTGCGCTTCGATCACGGAGCGCCCCCTAGTTCAGATGGGGGTAGCGCGCCGAAAACTCCTCGAGGACGGCCTCCCGCTCCGCGCCCCACCGCACGTGGTCGTAGGGGACGAGGTCGAGCGCCTTCGGGTCGGGCACGCCCTCGATGGGCTCGACGTCGGTCACCGGAACGCGCGGGGTCGCCAGCATGAGGACCTTCTGCCCCTCGGAGGAGAGCGCCCAGTCGATGAACTTCTTCGCTCCCTCCGGGTTCTTCGTCCCCTTGACGATGGCCGCGGGAGCGGGCCAGGCGAGCGTGCCGTCCTTCGGGAAGACCGTGACCACCGGAGCGTCGGGGTTGTTGATCTTGATGCTGTGCGGATCGGGAACGATGCCGACGGAAAACTCGCCCTGGACGGTTTTCGTCCCCGGCGTGGAGCCGCTCTTCTCAAGGAAGGGGACGTTCGCGTAGAGCGCGTCGAGGTAGGCCCACCCCTTCTCCTCCCCCAGAAGCTGGAGCATTCCGGAGATGGAGGTGTAGGCCGTCCCGGAGGTTCTGGGGTTGGAGGCGATGACCTCGTTTTCGAACGCGGGGTCCGCCAGTTCGGCCCAGGTCTGCGGGACGGGAAGCCCCTTGGACGCCAGGCGCTCGGTGTTCGCCAGCAGGCCGACCACAACGACGGAGACCGCCGTCCAGTACCCCTCGGCGTCCTTGAACGCCTCCTTCACGCGCTCCGCGTTCGGCGAGACGTACGGAAGAAGAAGGCCGTCCTCCTTCGCCTGGATGAACGCGTCCGAGCCGCCGCCGAACCAGATGTCGGTCCGCGGATTGGCCTGCTCCGCCTTCAGGCGCGTCAGCACCTCGCCGGACGACATGGGAAGGAACTCGACCTTGATACCGGTCGCCTTCTCGAACTCCGAGGCGATGAGTTCCGGCTTGCCGTAGGCCACGTACATGCTCAGCGTTCCGCCGTCGGCCAAGGCCGGAACGGCGAGGACGAGCAGCAGGATGGCGAGAAGGCATGAATACGCTGTTTTTCTCATGATGGAACACACTTCCTTTCCAGATATGCGGCGCGCGAAGAACGCGCTCCGCTTCCCGGTTCCTAAGAAAGGGGAATAAAAAATATTCTACTCCACGGAGACTTAATTCTCAATAGGTATGAAGAGTATTATATTTACTTCCGATAAAACGGCGTTTC